>DATFGJ010000189.1:0-4270 GCA_035249585.1 Lacipirellulaceae bacterium | reverse complement strand
CGGCGTTTGGGCGCGCCAGGTGTCAAGAGTTTGTTGGAGCGTCATCTGCATGTGAAAGAATTGTATATTCGAAGTCTCACATTCGTTAGGTCCGAGATGAACATCCGACGAGGCCACGGGATGCTCGGCTTGACCAGGAATCCAACCGCCGATGCTCAGCTACCGCCACGCGTTTCACGCCGGCAATTTTGCGGATGTGCACAAGCACGCGGCACTCGTGCTCGGCCTCGAAGCCCTGCGCCGCAAGCCCTCGGCATTTTGCGTGCTGGACGCCTACGCCGGCGCGGGTGCCTATTCGCTGGCGGGTCCGGCGGCGCTGACCGGCGAGTGGCGCGACGGCATCGGCAAGGCGCTGGACGCCGCCAACCCGCCGGACGCGCTGGTGCCGTACCTGCAACGGGTGCGCGCCGCGAATCCGCCGGCGGCTCTGCAAGATTATCCCGGCTCGCCTGCGCTCGCGGCCGCCCTGCTGCGCGAACGCGACCGCCTGGTCTGCCTGGAACTGCATCCGGCCGACCACCGGTTGCTCAAGGCGCATTTCGCCGCCGACCGAAAAGTGCAGGTTCATCGTCGAGACGCTCACGAGGGTTTGCCCGCGCTGCTGCCGCCAGCGGAAAGGCGCGGCATCGTGTTGCTCGATCCACCGTATGAGCGTCGCGAGGAATACGCCGAAGTGCCGGCGGCGCTGCGCCGCGCGTATGCGCGTTGGCCGGCGGGAAGTTACCTGATGTGGTATCCGCTGCTGGCGGGAAATCTGCATGAACCGCTGCTGGCAGATCTTGCCGCCGGCGACATTCGCCGGATACTCGAGCAGGAATTGCACCTTTTTCCGGACGCGCCGGGTCTACGGGGTTCGGGACTGCTGTGGATCAATCCGCCCTGGCAGGCGGATACGACGCTGCAACTGACCGGTGCCTGGCTGGTCGAGCACCTGGGCGCGCCCGGTGCTGCCGCAAAGCTTCAGTGGCGGGTTCCGGAATAGCGGCCTTGCAGTTGCTGCCGATTACTGCGAATGATTCTCATCCAAAAAATCCCTCGGTGAGGTGTCGACTTCAGGCCGACCGTCCGCTTGAGTGGCAGCAGTCATACTCGATCTGCTCGTCCGCGTTCGGCCGTCCGCCGGGCGTCAGGTCGAACAGTGTCCACAGTGGCTCGACGGTGCCCATGTGCCGCGGGTCCTGGCCCGGGTCGGCCGGCTCGAACAGGAGTTCGGAGGCCCAGTGCAGTCGTATCGAACCATCGGGCCATCGCTTGAATACAGTCATGATCGGGAGCTGGTGTCTGTCCGCGTCCTCGCCGTGATAGTCGCGCTTGAAGCTGTTATTTGCAGCCGACAGCAGCCGAATATGCTTCCATCCCTTGTCGCGCGCGAACGCCGCGACGCGCTCGATGGGCGCTTTTGCGACCACGGCGAGGTTGCCGCCGAGCCCCTCGAAATGGGGCATCGTTCCCTCCCACATGTCGATGAGCGCGGTACACGACGGGCAAGGCCCCTCGGCCAACGGCACCCGCGCCATGGCTCCGACCGTCGGTCCCGGCCGATTGTCTTGGCCATGCCGGGGGAACATGTAGTGGTAGAGCATCAGCGTGTCGCCGCCGCGGAACAGGTCCGACAAGCGCACCTTCGAAGTTGCGCCGTCCGCGCCAATGCAGTCGAACAGGTAATCTTCCGGCACTTCGCCGCCCGGCGGCAGCGCCCTCAACTCGGCGGCAACGGCTTCCATTTGGCGTCGCAGCGCTACCTCGCGCTCCAGCAGCACAGCACGCGCGCTCCTGTAGTCCGGAGATTCGTTCGGGAAAGTTACACTCATGGTCTTCTCCTTAGCCTTCAGCCTTCTGGTGCTCAATTGCATATCGAATCGGATGAGTGAATTTCGACATCCATCAGCGATAATTTCTGTCGCCGCACGATGAAGTGACTTACAACGGGCATACGAGCAGGGCTTTGGTGTGTCGCCAGTGACGCACTGACAATCCAGGAAGTCCACGCACCACCGGTCTGCAGCGGCACGCTGCAGCGCTTCCGCTTTCGGACCTTCCCCAAGGGGCAGATTGTCGCCGAATTGGCGCCGGCGTATGGTGGCGTAACAGGCCAGGCTGTCGGGGTCAGCGGCAAACCCTCAATCGTGATGAGCGATTCGATTGGCGGACCAAACCTCCGGCTCGTCACACCTGTTTCCATGAGCGCAATCGCGCGCTACGAGGTCGCGTTAACGGACGCTTACGTTTGTTGCCGACGGCGCTATCTGGCGCCGCCTGCCCGAAAATCGAATGACGCCGAAAGATCACCAAAAAAGTCAGCCTCGACCGCGAGAGACAGGGTGAAACCCCTGAAGCCATCATGACGACGACGACAATTTCATCGACGCTCCCTTTGCGCCTTATGTTTCACCCCAGCGCGGTGTTCGAGGAGCTGTCTGAGACCCGTCCGTCGCCGTCGTCCGTGTTTTTTCGGTTCGTTATCTGGATGGCGGCGATTCCGCCGATCATGGCCTATCTTGGCGCATCGCAATTCGGCTGGCGGCTGGGTGCCCGAGAGGCTCTTTATCTCCCGAATGCTCAATTGCTGGCGATCAGTATCGGCTATTTTCTGGCGCTGCTATTCGGGTTCGTCAGCACGGCGGTGATTTCCCAATGGATGGCATCGACCTACGGCGCCCGCCACTCGCTCGGCATTCATTTTGCGCTTGTAACACTGATCGGTTTGCCGCTTGTCATAGGCAGCATCATTCATTTGTTTCCGCACGTCTTCATCAATGTCCTCGTGCTGGTTCCGGCGTTGATCTGGAGCATGTACCTGCTCTTTCGCGGCTTGCCGGTAGTGCTGAAAATCAGCCCTGAGCGCGGAATGCTCATGGCGTCCTCGATCATCGCGTATCTGCTCGTTGCCTCTGTGAGTCTGCTCGGTATCAGCGTGATGCTGTGGGGCTGGGGCATCGGTCCAGCGATCGGCGTTTGATGCCATGGTAGCCAGCACCATTGCAGTCCCGGCAATCACGGTAACGACAGCACCAGCCCCTGTTGTTGAGTTCTATCAAGACCGCGTGGTAACGGCGCTGGTCATGCTTTCGGTCATCTGGTCGGTGCTCGGCATGAGTGCGGGCGTTTATGTCGCCGCCGAACTCGTATGGCCGACCATCGACTTCGGACAGGAGTGGCTGTCGTTCGGGCGACTGCGGACTCTTCACACCAACGCCGTGATCTTCGGCTTCGGCGTGTCGGCGCTGATGGGCACGGCATTTTACAGTGTGCAGCGGACCAGCCACGTCCCGCTGTTCCTGCCGCGGCTCGCATGGTTCTGCTGCATCGGCTGGCAAATGATCGTGCTGCTCGGCGGTTTGTCGATTCTGGCAGGCTGGAACTCGAGCAAGGAATACGCCGAGCTCGAGTGGCCGTTCGATATCGCCATTGCCGTCGTCTGGGTTGCTTTCGGCATCGTTTTCTTCGGCACGATCGCCCGGCGGCGCATGAACCTGATCTACGTCTCCAACTGGTTCTACGGCGCGCTTATCATCGTCATCGCGATGCTGCACATCGTGAACAACCTGGCGATGCCTGTAACGTTCTCGAAGTCCTATTCACTGTACGCAGGTGCGCAGGACGCGATCGTGCAGTGGTGGTACGGACACAATGCGGTGGGATTCCTCCTGACCGGCGGTTTCCTCGGCATGCTCTATTATTTCCTGCCAAAACAGGCCGAGCGCCCGATCTGGAGCTACAAGTTGTCGATCGTCGCGTTCTGGGCCTTCACCTACAGTTATATCTGGGCCGGTCCGCACCACCTGCACTACAACTCTATCCCTGAGTGGGTCCAGTCTCTCGGCATGGTGATGAGCCTGATCCTGCTGGCGCCGTCGTGGGCGACAATGGTCAACGGCGTAATGACCGTCAGCAGCGCGTGGCAGAAGCTCAAGTCCGACCCGGCGCTGAAGTTCATCGTGCTGGCACTGGCGTTTTATGGATTGGCGACTTTCGAGGGGCCGATGATGGCCATCCGCAGCGTCAATGTCGTCAGTCACTTCACCGACTGGACGATCGGTCACGTGCATTCGGGCGCCCTCGGCTGGAACGCCCTGATTACGTTCGGCACCTTCTACTATCTGGTGCCACGGTTGGTCGGCTCAGAACTCCACAGTACGCGGCTCGCCAACATACATTTCTGGCTGGCGCTGGCCGGAACGATGCTTTACGTGCTCGCCATGTGGGGCGCCGGCGTCTCGCAGGGGCTCTTGTGGCTTACGCTGGATGATCTCGGCGAGTTGCGCTACAG
>DATFGJ010000188.1:0-5276 GCA_035249585.1 Lacipirellulaceae bacterium | reverse complement strand
CGTTGGTCAGCCACTTCGTCGATTTACTGGCTGCTCAGGTCCAGCGGCTTGCTAGCCCCGTCGTTGTTGGCTTGGATCCCCGCTGGGAGCAACTGCCCCCTGACTTCCATCGCGCGGGCGCCAATTCTTGGAAGGCGAAGGCGACAGCGTACACCGAATTCTGCAATGGCGTCGTCGATGTTGTCGCGCCGCTGGTGCCGGCAGTCAAGGTGCAAGCCGCATTCTTTGAGGAGCTTGGGCCGTCCGGAATGGACACGATGAGCCGAGTGATCGAACATGCGCAGCGGCAGAGTTTGCTGGTCATCGTCGACGGCAAGCGCAACGACATCGGCAGTACAGCCGCGGCCTATGCGCGTGGCTTCTTGGGTCGAGGTCAAAGCGCATGGAACGCCGACGCACTCACCGTGAGCCCCTACCTTGGCGAGGACAGCCTGGCGCCATTCGTCGACGTGGCGACGGAGCGCGGAGCCGGCGTGTTTGTCCTCGTGAAGACGTCGAACCCCGGTGGCCGAATGCTGCAGGATCTCGTCTGCGATGGCCGACCACTTTACCGCCACGTCGCCGAGCGCGTCGAGCAATTGGCGGCCGGCACGGCAGGCGCCTGCGGCTACGGTCTCGTCGGCGCAGTGGTCGGCGCAACCTATCCCGAGCAACTTGCCGAACTGCGGGCCGCCATGCCGCACACGTGGTTCCTTGTGCCGGGCTATGGGAGTCAAGGCGGCACCGCGGTGGACATACGCGCGGCGTTCGACGCGCGTGGCACGGGTGCGATCGTCAACAATTCGCGCGGCATCATCTTCGCGCACGAGCGGCCTGAGTACGCCGAGCGGTTCGGCGCCGCGCGATGGCAAGAAGCCGTCGAGGCGGCAACGCG
Source organism: Lacipirellulaceae bacterium (assembly GCA_035249585.1). GTDB lineage: Bacteria > Planctomycetota > Planctomycetia > Pirellulales > Lacipirellulaceae > JABDGM01. The sequence goes on along the minus strand of DATFGJ010000188.1, from coordinate 4,402 downwards.
CGATATGATCGCCGAGCTGCGCGCTGTGTCGCCAAAATCTTGAGCTTCCGCTTACGAAGCGACCGCTGCTATTTATTGGTCCAGCTAAGCCGCCTTCCTGGCCGACAAGGCGACGTGCTGGTGACATTTTGACCATCTCACCCGGTGGCCTGTACACTGAGCTTCGCCAGTTCGCAGTCAGCTGGAAGACAACGCATTTTAGCAAGACTACCTAAAAATCCGCGCTTGGAGCATCCGCGCCACCAGGAAACGCGGCATCTTTGCCATTCGAGATGCACTGTGAGAATGGCCATGCACATTGGCACCCTATGGCACCAAGATTGCTTCGTCTTGGCTGCCCAGGCAGGGAGAGGGTGCGCGCGGTAGCTCGACCATTCTGGGAGAAGGGTGAGGATCCAGCGCGTCGGTCATTCCGCATTCGCCGAAGAGGCAGAGGAGTCGAAGATGAGAAAAGCGACGTATAGTTTGGGTTTATTGGCAAGCGTGCTGGTCGCCGTGGCCATTGCCGATGCGCAATCGGGTGGCGGTGCGAGTGGCGGTTCGGGAGCGAGCGGTTCCGGCGCGTCGGCGAGCGGCGCCTCGGCGACCGGCACCTCTACAACTGGCAGCACCGGTACGAGTGCCGCGGGGAGCAGCGGCGTAGGCGCCAGTAGCCCGTCGAACCTTGTCACCGGCGGCGCTGGTAGTTCATCGACCACAAGCACAGCAGCCGGCCGCACGGGCACTGGTGCATCAGCGTTCCAGGCCTCGCCGCCGGGGTCCGCCGTGACGCAACCGGGTTTGCCGGGCACGCGGCAGACGAACCCACCACTGCAAGGCAGCACGTTTGATCAGCGGAGCGGGCTCAATCAGCAGAGCACGCTGAATCAAACTGATTTCACTCAGCGCAGCGCACTCGAGCGTCAGCGGCTGATTAATCAGCAGCAAGCCGCCGGGCTGCGAACGCAGCAGGGCCAGTTCGATCAAGGCCAAAGCCGGATCAGCAATCAGCAAATGATCGAGCAGCGTGCGGAGCTCGGCGAGCAACAGGCGGCCGGCCGGCAGGATGATTTGCGCGACCAGTCGATGCTTCGTGGAGAGACGGGCATAAGCAGCCAGCAAACTCTGACGGCCGGCACCGTGCCGGGCGAGCTGGGCGTGTTCGTTTCTGATGGCGCAACACGCGGTGTCTTGGTCTCGCGCGTGGTGACTGGCAGCGCCGCGGCGACTGCAGGCCTGCAGCCGGGCGATATCATCGTTGGCGTCGGCGACCAACGGATTACATCGCCCACCGATTTGACGCGGTTCATTCGCGCTATCCGTGCCGGCGAGGTTGCTCAGCTGCAAGTTTTGCGCGGCGGGACCGAATATGACGTCGATGCCACGCTACTACCGTTCCGCGGAGGCCAATCGTCTTCTTACGGAGTTGGTTACCGTGGCTCGGAGTCCGCCGTCACCGGCGACTTGTCGTCGCGAGTGCGCCGGCTCGAGGAGCAGCTGGCCATGGTGCTGGACGAGTTGCAATCGGTTCGTCGCGATGTGGTGGCGTTGCGCGGCGGCAGCAGCGACGAGACGGGGTTTGATGCTCGTTTTCGTGCCGGTGAAACCCGCACTGGCATGGACACTGAATTCGGCGAGCGTTCGACACGCAATGGAATTAGTGCGGAAACCGAAGGGAGTGCCACGCGCGACGAGAGCAGCACCGAATTCGGTCAGCGTTCAACCCAAAGTGGGTCCGGCACCGACGTGAATGATCGGGGCCCAGTTTCCGGCGTGGATACCCGCTCCGACACCTCGATCGACGCACGCTCGACGCAGCCTACAACAGGGCAGCGTGACGATGCGGCTACCAGCTCGGGCGCTTCGAATCGCGGTACGACGCCGCCGTCGACGGACAATGATCCGTTCGGCCTCGATAGCACGCAACCCGACTCGACGCAGCAGAACGAGCGGCCGGCATCCGACGATTCGGAGCAAGAGTCACAAACGGAGTCGGATCCGGCGCTGCCATTTTGACGGCGGTTGGCCGAAACCACCGGGCCAAGTCGCGACGGCGACTCGCTGTGGCGAGATGGCCCGGCTATGCGAATACGAAGTCGTTTTTTCATCGTCGGCCGGTGTGCAGCGATTGCCGACACCGGCCACATTTTTTTTCGCAGGCTGCAAGCTGCTTTCGAAAAGTAGGCCCCCTACGCTTAACAACGAGCTACAGTGGCTTGGCGCGTGCTAATACTGCGGTGACGTTGTCTTTGCCGCCGGCAGTAAGGGCTAACGAGATCAGGCCGTCGCAGGCCGATTGGGCGTCCTTCGCGCGATCCAGGCGTTCGGCGATATGAGATTCGTCGACCATGTCGGTCAGGCCGTCGGTGCATAAAAGAAGCTGGTCGCCTGGTCGGATGCGCAAGAAGTGTACTTCCGGCCGGCAATTTTGCGAGCCGTAGCCGAGGCACCTCGTCAGCATGTGGCTGAACTTGGCGGCTATCTGCGGCGCGACACCATTGGCAATAAACTCCTGCGCGACGGTGTGATCGGTGCATATTCGCCGCATCGTGCCATCGCGCCAGAGGAACGCAGGCGAGTCGCCGATCTGGGCGACGACGGCGAATGAGGAGACGAAGTAAGCGGCGGTCCAAGTGGTTCCACTTTCGCCGAACTGTGGATTATCGTGAAACTCCTCGATAAATGCCTGCTGCATCAAATAGGAAAAGCCTTCGATGCGTTCGGAAAGTTCTGGCGAGTTCAGGTCTTGCACCTTCATTATCCAGCTCGTAGTGCGGCCAGCGAGCTCCCAAACGGTACGAATGGCCAGCTCGCTGGCCAGCCCGCCGAGGCCGGTGCCACCCATGCCATCGGCCACCGCCATGCCATACGTCTCATCAGTCGGCAAACTGAGCTGGCTGGTGGACACGTTCGTGAACAGCAACTGTTGGGTGCGCGTTCGCCGCAGAACGACGTAATGGTCCTGGTTCTCGTTGCGACGCAAGCCCGTGTGCGTGGCAGCGCCGAACTCGAAGTCCAGGTTCGATATCGAATGGACGAAGTATTTCGATGCAGCAAGCGCGGGCTTGATGTCGTCGACGGTATCGGTATCCTGTCGTGCCATGGGCAAGTCCCCCAAGAATAGCGGCACTTCGAAAGGGCTGATAAGCGAGGGGATTATAACATGAATCGGCTTTCATATACGAATAAGTCGCTGAAACCCGCTGGATTGAGACCACGCGAATGCGGGCATCATGACGGCATGAACATGCGATCTAGGGCGGCAACGGGCGCCGGTTGCGCGAGACCGCGAGCGGCTGTGCGGTGTCCCTAGGGCAAGATCAGGCCGGGCCTGTTGGCATCACTTGATTGTTCGGGCCAAGTCTCGCATGGCGGCCATCATTGGCGCCTTGATTTGGACGTCGGCGAATTCCTTTTGGTCGATCGCGGTCAGCAGTGCACTGTCATTGACGTATTTGGTGAAATTGTCGAGCAGCTGGCGAGCGTTGGTCGCCATTTCGCGCAAACGATCTTGCTGCTTGAGCGGTGTCGACACGTAGGCATCTAGTGCATCGCGAAGGTCGTCGTTCAAATTGTCCATGATCTCGTCGAGCTCCTTGAGCTTCTTCATGGCAATCGGAAACTGCACGGGATCGGTTAAATAGTGATCGCGGACGCCATCTTTGACGATTTCGATGTCTTGGTCGGCCTTCTTGCGTATGGCGACCCAGCGTTTGCGTGCCTCTTTAAATTCTTTGCGGAGGTTTTCCTGCACTTCGGTCGCAGCTTCGCCGGCGGCGCCGGTGCCGGCGGCCTGGCCGCCTGCTGTCGCCTGCGCGGCTCCCTTCTCTTCTTCGGTATCGGGCTCTGTATCTTCGAGGACCTGGCCGCCAGGGAGAATGAGCCGCAGCTTGCGGAACTTGAGGTTCTTGTCGGAGCGCAGGAACTGGCGGCCGAGCTTCTGAATTTGCGGCGGCTCGCCGGCGCTTTCGGAGAGTTTGAAGACGAGCGTCTTGCCGTCTTGGGGGTCGGGAATCGCCGTTCCGTAGGCGATCAATCGGTTGGAAAAGTCGCCGGTCTTCTTCAAGGCTTTCATGAGCCGCTCGGGCTGCCCCTTGCGCGTGAGTAGCAGCTTGCTCGCCGCGGGATCCTTGGTGTTCAGGCCGAACCCGAAATTGAGCTCCTTGCCGGTGCTGCGGAGAAGCTTCAGCATCTTGTGGAGATAATCGGGCTCGAAGAGCTTACCCTCATCTTCCTCGTCTTCCTCTTCGCCGTTGGCTTCGGCGGCAGCGCTCTTGGCGGTTTTCAGCTTGAGGTCTTCCAGGCGGCTCGATTCGGATTTGATCAGGCCGGCGTATTTCTCAAGGACGGCAATGACGTCCTTGTGTTTCTTCTTGTCGCACTCTTTCTTTATAGTTTTGTCGGCGGTCGTGCCGAGCGACTT
>DATFGJ010000187.1:0-3289 GCA_035249585.1 Lacipirellulaceae bacterium | reverse complement strand
GATCGACAGCGCGTCGATCCGATCGCCTTTCACCAAAATGTCGAGCCGCACCAGGTCGCCCGGCCGGTAGCCGAGTATCTCGTAGTCCATTGTGCCGTAGCCGCGCGTCGCGCTCTTCAGCTTGTCGTGCATGTCGTAAATCACGTCGGCCAGCGCGAGGTCGTAGGTCAGCATGGCCCGCGTCGGCGAGAGATACTCGGTGCGTACGTACTCGCCGCGGCGATCAGTGCACAGCTTCATGATCGGGCCGATGTATTCGGTCGGCAGCACGAAGTTCACGCGCACGATTGGTTGGCGAAATTCCTCGATCTCGCCCTGATCGGGTACTTTCTGCGGCGTGTGAACTTCCAGCTGGTCGCCTTTGGTCGTCGTGATCTCGTACGTCACGTTTGGCGCCGTTTGCACGAGGTCGATATCGGCGTCCTGCTCGAGCCGCTGCTGCACGATTTCCATGTGGAGCAGTCCCAAAAATCCGCAGCGAAAGCCGAAGCCCAACGCGTCGCTCGTCTCCGGCTCGAACTCGAAGCTCGGGTCATTGATCGATAGCTTGTCGAGCGCGTCGCGCAGCTGCTCGAAATCCTGGCCGTCAGACGGATACAGGCCGCAGAAAACCATCCGCTTCGGCTCCTGATAGCCGGGTAGCGCCGGCGCTTGCTCGCCGTCGGCCACCGTCACCGTGTCGCCAATGTGGATGTTGCCCAGCGACTTGATGTTGCATATGAGGTAGCCGACTTGCCCTGCGGTAAGCTGCTCGCGGGCCACGCGACGCGGCGTGAATTGGCCCAGCTCGATCACGTCGTGCGTCGTACCGGCTTGCAGGAATTTGATCCGCTGGCCCTTGCGCACGGTGCCGTTCATGATGCGAACGTAAGTGACCGCGCCGCGGTACTCATCGTAAACCGAATCAAAAACCATGGCCTGGAGCACGCCCTGCGGATCACCCTGCGGCGCCGGCACGCGCTTGATCACCTCTGTCAGCACCTGTTCGCAATTCAGCCCGGTTTTCGCACTGCAGCCGATGACTTCATCCGAGAGCATCGCCAGCGAATGCTCGATCTCCTCCTTGACTTCGTCGACGCGCGCGTGGGTGAGATCGATTTTGTTGATCACCGGCACAATTGCCAGATTGTGCTGCGTGGCCGCGTGCGCGTTGGCCACCGTCTGGGCTTCCACGCCCTGAAATGCGTCCACCAGCAGCACGGCCCCTTCGCAGCACAATAGCGAGCGGGACACTTCGTAATGAAAATCCACGTGTCCGGGCGTGTCGATGAGATTCAGCTCGTACTCTGTGCCGTTGTGATTATAGCGCATCGAAACAGGATGTGCTTTGATCGTGATGCCGCGCTCGCGCTCCAGCGCCATGTCATCGAGCAGCTGCTCCTTCATTTCGCGCCGGCTTACAGTGCCAGTAATTTCCAGCAGGCGATCGGCCAGCGTGCTCTTGCCGTGATCGATGTGCGCGACAATCGAGAAATTGCGAATGTTCTTCGGGTCGATCATGAATCAAGGATACGGGAGTCGCGATGCAGGGGACAGGGCACTTGAACTTCGGAAATCGTCGCGCCGCGTTAGCGCCGGCGGCCAAGCCGAATAAACGCCGTTCGAGGCCAATCATAACCAGACACGGCCGCTGGGAAACCGCACAAGCTACTTGGATTCGCGCGCGGTGGCCAGCCGAAGCGCGATTCGCCGGGCCAGCTGAAAATCGGCGATGTCAAGCTCTTCCTTGACGGTATGAATGTTCCGCTGGCCGCAGCCCAGCGTTACGGTGGGAATGCCGCGGGCGGTGAGCCAATTGGCGTCCAGCCCGCCGTTGGAGACGGCAATTTCCGGCTCTCGGCCCTCGGCGCGCACCGCCTCGGCGGCCGCCACTACGCAAGGCTCGCTCGTCGCCAATCGGAATGATTCGTAATCGAGCCGCCCGTCGATGTGAACATTACCGTGCTTACCGGACGTGTTGCGCACCTGTTTCACCGCATGCTCGAACGCGCGGTGGATTTCCTTGACAATCCGAGCGCGGAATTTCGCGTCATGACTTCGCGCCTCGGCGCGGATCTGCACCTGGTTGGCCACGACGTTCGTCGCCTCGCCGCCACGAATTACGCCAATATTGCTCGTGCCATTGTGCCCGTCCTTCTCGATGGCCCCGTGCCAGCCGCTCGTCACCAAATCGGCAATCGCAAGCGAAGCAATGGCTACCGCGCTGATCCCCTCGGCCGGGGCACCTCCGGCGTGACTCGCCAGGCCGCGTACGTCGATCGACATCCGGTATCCGCCGGTGGCTCCAATCGTGATCTTGGCCGGCGATCCGCCGTCGAAATTGAAGGCCAGCCGTGGCTTGCCCAACAGGCCAAGCGTTGCCAGCCGCGCGCCGTGCAGGCCGATCTCTTCTTGAACGGTCCATAGCAGCGTCAGCGGCGGATGCTCAAGCCCATTGCGTTGAATTGCAAGAGCAGTGCTCAGCAGCATGGCGGCGCCGGACCGATTATCCGCGCCCAAGCCGGTGGCCGCATCGGCCGACACCACGCGCTTGCCTTTACGCACGGGGCGCGAACCGACACAGATAGGAACCGTGTCTACGTGAGCGACAAGCATTCGCCGCCGCCCGCGCACGGTGCCCGGCAGCTTGAGTACCAGGTTGCCGGTCTGACCCGGCGTCGACGTGCGGCGATGGACGTCGTCGACTTGCAATGCATTGGCCGGCACACCCTCGTCCCGCAGCTTCCGTCGGATGAAATCCATGATGGCCGCTTCCTCGCCGCTGCGCCCCGGGATGGCCATCATCGCCATGACCAATTCGAGTGCTTCCGGATCGGAGAGAGCCCATTCATCGAAGCGCGCTTTGGAAGTTCGGGGCATAACTAGTAACGATCTAGATCACTGGACCTGGCGAAAACAGCGAGCGCTTCATCGCAGGACATTGAAGCGTATCGGCGAGCGGCCTACAACCATGCATCTTGGCCCACAGCCGGCACTAGGAGTAAACTCGTAGTACAATCTCGGTCGGACGGGCGAATTCCACCCGCAATGCCATTGGACGCACCCTATCCGCCATCAGTTCCAATTTGAAAACACGTGATCCTGATCATCGATAACTACGATTCTTTCACCTACAACCTCGTGCAGAGGTTGGGCGAAATTGATTCCCGACTTGACATTCAAGTCTTCCGCAACGATCAAATCAGCGTGGACGAGCTACTCGAATGCGAGGCCGAGCGCGTGATCATTTCACCCGGCCCCTGCACGCCGAGCGAGGCGGGCATTTCGGTCGAATGTTGCCGCCGGCTCG
>DATFGJ010000186.1:0-8470 GCA_035249585.1 Lacipirellulaceae bacterium | reverse complement strand
TTTACAACATGATGCCCGATCCGAAATTCGTGATCGCAATGGGCGCTTGCACTGTCGGCGGCGGGCCGTATTTCAAGTACGGCTACCATGTCGTCAAGGGAGTGGATTTGGTGGTGCCGGTCGACGTTTATGTGCCAGGATGTCCGCCGCGGCCAGAATCGCTGCTGGAAGGTCTGATGCGGATTCAGGACAAAATTAAGGGGCATAAGATCGCCCGGCAACGCGGTGCAGCCATCGGTGTGAAAGTCGACGATGAGCTGCCGATTCCACACCACAGCGGTTATGTGGCCGCGCCAGCCGACCAAGAACCTTTGTACGATCATCAAAAAATCACGGCTTAAACAAATCGGAACGCTGCGATGGCAACTGCCGTTTCGCTGCCAGATTCGATGACGCAATGCCCCTGGATTGAAGGGCGGTTTGAGGAAAATGTAATTACGACCACGGTAGAACAAGCAATCAACTGGGCCCGGCAATCAAGCCTCTGGCCGCTGACGTTTGGTTTGGCGTGTTGTGCGATTGAAATGATGGCCGTGGGCGACCCGCGGTTCGACATTGCACGTTTCGGATCGGAGCGTTTTTCAGCTTCGCCGCGGCAGGCCGACCTCATGATTGTCGCGGGCACAGTGACGTTCAAAATGGCAAGCCGAGTTCGCCGGCTTTACAACCAGATGGGAGAACCGAAGTTCGTGATCGCAATGGGCGCCTGCACGGTGGGAGGCGGTCCGTATTTCAAATATGGATATCACGTAGTGAAGGGCGTGGATTTGGTCGTGCCGGTGGATGTGTACGTACCCGGGTGTCCGCCGCGCCCAGAATCGCTGCTCGAGGGCCTGATGCGAATTCAGGACAAGATCAAGGGTCACAAGATTGCCCGCCAGCGCGGCGCGGCGATCGGCGTGAAGCTAGATGATGAGTTGCCGATTCCGCACCACAGCGGCTATGTCGCCGCTCCTGCGGATTACGAACCAAAGTTTGATCACCAAAAGATCATGGCATAGAGAACCGCGGAACCCCAAGCGCGCCGACAAATTGCCAATCAACGCAGAAATACTGAATACAGCGGAATGATACAACGAACAACAAAAGTCGACTTGAAAAATCCAACCTATTGCAAATGACCGAAACTCTTTCCATCAAGAACCTGCACGTCGCCGTCGGTGGCAAGCCAATTCTCCACGGCGTGGATCTTACGATCCGCCGCGGGGAGACTCATGCGCTCATGGGACCCAACGGATCCGGCAAAAGCACGCTGGCCGGCGTGATTATGGGCCATCCGAATTACCAAGTAACGGAGGGCACAATTGAGCTGAACGGCCAGAATATTTTGGAATGGGACGCGACCGAGCGGGCCCGGGCCGGTATCTTCATGGCCTTCCAGCGCCCGATGGCAATTCCCGGCGTCAAGATGGCCGACTTTCTGCGCCACGCGACAACGAATGTGCGCAGCCCAGAGCGCAAGGAGGGCGCGCCGCTCATTCCGATGCGAGAGTTCCGCAAAGAGCTTCGCGACAAGATGGGCCAATTGCGGATGGACGAGGAATTTGCCCGGCGTTACGTGAACGATGGGTTCTCCGGCGGCGAGATGAAGCGGGCAGAAATCCTGCAAATGGCCATGCTGCGGCCGAAGTTTGCGATTCTCGACGAGACTGACAGCGGGCTGGACGTCGACGCGGTGAAGCTGGCTAGTCAGAGCATCGCGGAAATTGGTGGGGCGGATATGGGGATCCTCATTATTACGCACCACGACAGGCTGCTGGAACACAATACGCCCGACTTCACGCATGTGATGCTAGGTGGCCGGATCGTGGAAACCGGCGGCGTCGAATTGGCGCGCGAATTGTACACAGAGGGCTATGACCGGATCCGGGCTTCGCATCCGGAAGACGCGGAAGTTGAAAAAGAGATGGCGGCCGCCCAAAAAACTGACACCAAAGTGACAAGTGGCGTTGCATAACACTGATTGATAAGAAAGGTTTCTCGCAAAGGCGCGAAGGCGCAAAGTATCATCCAATACATCGCTTTGTCCTTTGCGCCTTGGCGCCTTTGCGAGAGATTTGATCGACATAGATTGGAAACAAACATGGCTACTGATTTAATCACGGCTCCCGACGAACTCGCGCTGGGCGAAATCAACAAGTATGATTTTGTGACTCAGACGCACGGCGTATTCAAAGCGCGCCGCGGTCTGAACGAGCAAATCGTCTCCGAAATCTCCGAGATGAAACGTGAGCCGAAGTGGATGCGCGATTTCCGGCTCAAGTCGCTCAAGGTTTTCGAATCGAAGCCTATGCCGCGATGGGGCGGCAACATCGGCATCGACTTTCAGGATATTTACTATTACCTGAAGCCGACGGAGCACCAGGGGAAAACGTGGGACGATGTGCCCGCCGAAATCAAGGAAACCTTTGACAAACTGGGCATTCCTGAGGCAGAGAAGAAATTCCTGGCCGGCGTGAAAGCCCAGTTCGAGAGCGAAGTCGTCTACGGCTCGCTCAAAGAAGACCTGGCCAAAAAAGGCGTCATCTTCACCGATACTGATACGGCGGTGCGCGAGCACGGCGATCTCGTGCGCGAATACATTGGCAGCATCATCCCGCCGGAGGACAACAAGTTCGCCGCATTGAACTCGGCCGTGTGGTCGGGTGGCTCGTTCATTTACGTGCCCAAGGGCGTGAAAATCGAGTTCCCGTTGCAGGCTTATTTCCGTATCAATGCCGAGCGGATGGGCCAGTTCGAGCGGACGCTCATTCTGGTCGACGAAGGGGCGGAGGTGCATTACGTCGAGGGTTGCACGGCGCCGATGTATTCCAGCGAAAGCTTGCACTCTGCCGTGGTGGAAATCGTCGTTCGGCGCGGCGCGCGCTGCCGGTACACGACGATTCAGAACTGGGCAAATAATATCTACAATCTGGTAACCAAGCGGGCCGTTGCCTATGGCGATGCGCTTATGGAGTGGATCGACGGCAACTTGGGCAGCCGGCTCACGATGAAGTACCCTGCCGTGTATATGATGGAGCCCGGCGCACGGGGCGAGATCCTTTCGATCGCGTTTGCTTCGAAAGGGCAGCACCAGGATGCGGGGGCGAAGGTCGTTCACTGCGCGCCGCACACCAAGAGCCGTATCATCTCCAAGAGCATCAGCAAAAACGGTGGCCGCTCCAGCTACCGCGGTCTGTGCAAAGTGCAAGACGGCGCCGTCGGCTCCAAGAGCAACGTTGTGTGCGACGCATTGATTCTTGATCCGAAAAGCCGCAGCGATACGTATCCCTACATTGAGGTGGAGGAGCAGGATGTGCAGGTTGAGCATGAGGCGAGCGTCTCGCGCATCGGCGAAGAGCAGCTCTTCTACCTGCAAAGCCGCGGGCTCACCGAGGCCGAGGCCAGCTCCATGATCGTCAGCGGTTTCATCGAGCCGCTCGTAAAAGAGCTGCCAATGGAATATGCCGTCGAAATGAATCGGCTCATCGAGCTGCAAATGGAAGGCAGCGTGGGGTAAATGCGCTCCTGAAAGGGCAGGGTATGAGCATCGCAGTCGACGCGGCCACCGAGCAGCTAGTCGCCGAGTTGCACAAAATCGACGGCAAAGCCGAGATCGTCGACGGGAGGGTCGTGCTAATGAGTCCGACGGGCCGGATTCCCGGGCGCGCAAGTAGCACAATTTACATCAGCCTTAGGGCACATGAGGCGCGAGCAGCCGGCTATGCCTATCCAGACAATGTTGCCTTCCTGGTCAATCTGCCGAGGAGAAAGAGTTTCGCGCCGGATGCTGCATTCAGCACCGAACCTCCGGAAATGGCGTTTGGAAGTCGAGCCCCCGAATTTGCTGTCGAAGTCCGCAGTGAGGGAGACTATGGACCGGCGGCAGAGCGTGAAATCGTTGCAAAACGTGCGGACTACTTCGCGGCGGGCACCAAGGTGGTTTGGGACGTCGATTTGCTGAGCGACGATGTTGTTCGCGTTTATCGCGATGGCTCGCCTGAGCAACCGACGGTGTATCGTCGTGGACAAACAGCCGAGGCTGAGCCGGCAGTGCCGGGCTGGACTTTTTCAGTAGATGACTTGTTCGATTGATCGACTTAGGGCCTGATGTCCACTGCCGCTATTTCAACGGGATTTACCCAAGAGGCTTTCGAAGCCTTCATCGCCGCGCGCGACGAGCCAGCGTGGCTCACCGCCATGCGCGAGGAGGCATGGCGGCGATTTCAAGAGCTGCCGATGCCGTCGGTCCGCGACGAAGAGTGGATGCGGACGGACATCCGGCTGTTCAAGCTCGAACGTTTTGCTTCTCCTGGGCTAACGTCAGACGTCAATGGAATAATTGAACGTAGTGCACCGCACGCGCTACTTGCGGCCGGCGTCGACCTGGCCGGTCGCGCAGTTACCATCGATAGCCGCCAGGTAAGTGACAAGTTCGACACGAATTTTGCGGGGCAGGGCGTGCTCTTTGGCGGCCTCGACGAGCTAGTGAACGAGCACGGCGATCTCTTGCGACCCTATTTTGAGCGGCGAGTCGTCGATCCGTACAAGGACAAGTTTTCCGCGCTTCATGCCGCATTCTGGTGTGGTGGCACCCTCCTGTACGTACCTAAAGGCGTGCGCGTCGAAAAGCCATTTCATTCCCTGTCCGCCCTGGGGACGGGGGTAGACTTCGGTAAGACGCTGGTGATTCTCGCCGACGACGCAGAGGCAACGATGCTGTCGGAAACGGCAAGCACTGCGGCTGACCAGGGTGGTCTGCATTGCGGGTCCATTGAGCTGATCGTGGAGCCGGGCGCTCGGCTGCGCTACGTCAACTTACAAAACTGGGGCCACGAGGTCTGGCACTTCGCACATCAAAAGGCGCACGTCGGCCGTGAAGGACGGTTGCAGTGGACCATCGGCGCGCTCGGAGGCCGACTTGCAAAAGTAAATCAGCACGTGGCCATGACCGGCCCAGACGCTGAGGTGCAGGTTAACGGCGTGATGTTCACCGAGGGCCGACAACATCTTTCGTACAACACACATCAGCATCATCAGTCGCCGTATTGCAAGAGCGATCTTTTGTATAAGTCGGCGCTGCAGGACCGCTCACGCACTGTATGGCGCGGAATGATCAAAGTCGACCGCGATGCCCAGCGGACCAACGCCTACCAGCGCAATGACAACCTCATGCTTTCGCGCGACGCCCGGGCCGACTCAATTCCTGGTCTGGAAATCGAGGCCGATGATGTCCGCTGCACGCACGGCAGCACCTCCGGCCGAGTCGACGACCAGCAAGTGTTCTACGCCATGACGCGCGGCTACACGCGGCGCGAGGCGGTGCGGATGATCGTGGCCGGCTTCTTCCAGCAGGTGTTCGACCGCATTACGATCGAAAGCGTGCGTGACGCGCTGGGCGAAGCGATCGGCCGGCGCGTGAGCGATATCAAGGAATTGGCAGCGCCGTGACAACGTGGGAAAACCTCGCCAGGTTGTTGCAGTTTGTTGGACTGCTTATCGTCGTCATCGGCTTGTGGTTTTCGGCGCGTGGCATGCGGGTTGTCGTCTCGGGGCGAATTGATGAACGGCGCCGGTCCGCATCGTCGTTGAAGCTTGGAATTCCGCTGTTGATCGCTGGAGTGCTTTTATTGGTTGGAGGCGCCATGCTGGGAAATTGGGCGATGCTGCCATGAGCCATTACATTCCCGTCGCGAAAACGTCCGACATTTCAGACCCTGGGAAAATGCTTGTCGAGGTTGAGGATCGGCTTGTCGTTTTGATTCACGCCGCCGGGCAATATTATGCATTGGATGACGTCTGCACGCACGATGGTGGCCCGCTGAGCGAGGGGCCTGTTGATCCTCAATCGAAAACCATCGCGTGCCCTCGGCACGGTGCAAAATTCGACATCCGCACGGGCGCCGCTGTGACGATGCCGGCCACGAAGCCAACCACAGCCCACGAGGTGAAGATTGAAGGCGAGCAGATTTTCGTGCGGCTAGCTTCCGACTGACCGTCAAGTATTGCCAGCGGGAACTAGGATATCCCTGCCAGACGACGAGGAGACATACGATGCCAATTGCAGAAGATAAAGTCCGCGAGGCCCTCAAGGGCGTTGTCGACCCTGAGTTGTTTGTGAACATTGTCGATCTGGGTTTGATTTACGACATCAAGATCGACGAGCAGCAGGATAATAAGTCGAAAGTCGCCATCGAGATGACCATGACCAGCCCGGCGTGTCCGGCCGGACCTCAGCTATTAAGTCAATCGCAGGATGCGGTTCGCCGGCTGGACGGAGTGAGCGATGTCGATGTGAAGCTCGTCATGGAACCGCCATGGACGCCTGACCGGATGACCGAAGATGCGCGCGATCAGCTGGGTATCTTTTAAGGTCAAGAGTCAAGGATCGAGAGTCAAGAGCCGAGTAAAGGTTCTGGCTCGACTCTTGACTCTCCGCTCTCGACTCTCATGCACGTATTCGTCTACGAGTGGGCTACCGGGGGTGGATTGGTTGAAGAGCCTGGCCTGCTGCCGGGTTCGCTTGTGCGGGAAGGCTCAGCGATGATTGGCGCATTGGCAGCCGATCTCGTGAAGATTTCAGGTTGCCAGGTTTCGGCGCTGCGCGACCCCAGGATTCTGCAACTCGCGCTGCCGCGCTGCAATGTAGTTGACGTAATCAGCAAGTCTTCCCATCGCGATGAATTCGAGCGTCTTGCCGCTGAGGCGGACGCGACGATTCTAATTGCGCCCGAGTTTGACGGCATACTTCTCGCCGCCGCTCGCCGCGTCCTGGACCATGGGGGGCGGTTGCTGTCTCCGTCCGCCGAGTTCATTGGTATAACGTCCAATAAGCAGCGGACCTGTGAGGCGCTTGCGGCCGCGCGCGTGCCTGCGCCGCAAGGAAGGGTGATTGAGCCGGATGAACCGCTGCCGGAGGATTTCGGCTATCCGGCTGTTCTGAAGCCGATCGATGGCGCAGGGTCGCAAGATGTTTACGTCGTCAGCGGCCCCCACGACACACCGCATGCTTATGCCTGGCCACGGCGATTGGAACGATTTGTGCCCGGTCTGGCCGCGAGCGTCGCATTGCTTTGCGGCCCGCATTCGCGTATCGCGCTTGCTCCTTGCCGGCAGCGCATTTCGGACGACGGCCGACTGCGATATTTGGGCGGCGAATTGCCTTTACCTGCCGGCTTGGCCGAGCGTGCTGCTGGTTTGGCGGAGCGGGCGCTTGACGCCTTGCCGCCAACGACCGGCTACGTCGGAGTGGACCTGATTCTAGGACGCGATCCACACGGCGGCGAGGATGTCGTCATTGAAGTCAATCCACGTCTCACAACCTCCTATGTGGGCCTGCGGGCTGCCGCGCGATCGAACCTCGCCGAGGCCATGTGGCTCGTCTCTCAAGGCCAGGTGCCAAACATCAGCTTCGACACTCGGCCGTTGGAATTTGATTCCGCGGGCAATGTGAGCTTCCTGCGATGAACTGGCTCGGACTTGATATCGGCGGGGCGAACCTGAAGGCTGCCGATGGGCGCGGCTGGGCGCGCATAGTGCCGTTTGAACTATGGCGCCAGCCGGCCGGATTGGCGGCCGCCCTTGATGAGTTGCTTGACATTGCACCGGCCGCGGATGGGCTCGCCATCACAATGACCGCCGAGCTGTGCGACTGCTTTGCCACCAAAGCAGATGGAGTAGAGCAGATACTGACAACTGTGGAACATGTCGCTGCAAAGCGCGAAACAAGAGTTTACCTTGTCGATGGCCGATTAGTCTCAATCGCCGAGGCTCGAAAGCGGCCTCAGCTAGCGGCAGCCAGTAATTGGCATGCGCTCGCGACGTACGTATGCCGGTTCGTTTCAGGGGAAGCAGGCATACTTATCGACGTTGGCTCGACCACGACGGATATTATCCCATTGGTTGACGGTCAGCCCTCGCCGACCGGACACAACGATACAGATCGATTGTTTGCCGGCGAGCTGGTTTACACGGGCGTTGGCCGCACGCCCGTATGCGCGATCGTCGACTGGTTTCCGTTTCGCGATCAACGCTGTCCCGTGGTAGCCGAATTGTTTGCAACCGCGGCTGATGCTTACGTTATCTTGGGTCAATTGCCTGAGCGAAGGGATTTCACTGGTACAGCGGACGGCCGCCCACTTACGAAGCAGTTCTCGCATGCGCGGCTTGCGCGCATGGTTTGTGCCGATTCGACGACTTTCACCCTGTCCGACGCGGAAGTTGCCGCTGCTCACGTCCGCGACGCCCAGTTTTCTCAGTTGCGGAGCGCGTTGAAGAAAGTCATTGCACGAATGCGCCTTCCGCCCAGCACTTGCGTGCTGAGCGGTGCGGGCGAGTTTCTTGCAATGGCGCTAGCCAAAAGCGCATTACCGACCGGGCCTATTATTTCGCTGGCGGATAATCTAGGGCTGGCGGCCAGCGTCGCCGGGCCGGCCCATGCGCTGGCAGTTTTAGTGGATGAAACCGAACTGGCCTGACGAGTCTCGCTCCG
>DATFGJ010000185.1:0-6196 GCA_035249585.1 Lacipirellulaceae bacterium | reverse complement strand
AAATTCTTAGCGAATTCGGCGTGCCGCATGAAGCTCGCGTGGCGTCGGCTCACCGATCGCCCGAACTGGTGAGCGACTACGTGAAATCGGCCGAGTCGCGCGGACTCGAGGTGATCATCGCCGCCGCCGGCCTGGCGGCTCACTTACCGGGCGTTGTGGCCGCGCAAACGTTGCTGCCAGTTCTCGGCGTCCCCATCCACAGCCAGGCGCTGGGCGGCCTCGACGCGCTTCTTTCGATGGTGCAAATGCCGGGCGGCGTCCCCGTCGGCACGCTGGCCATCGGCTCGCACGGCGCGAAGAACGCCGCCCTCTTGGCCATCCGCATCCTCGCCAACTCGCGGCCTGAGCTGCGCGAGAAGCTACGCCAGTATCATGCGCAGATGGCCGAGCAGGTGAAAAAGGACTCCGTACTGCAATAGCCGAATCGAAGAGTTCATTCGGCCGCTGCGGCCCCGGATTCAATACGGTAGAGATGCGTCTTAGTGCGCAGAAGAATTGCCTTTCCGTCAACCGCCGGCGAGGCCATGCAGCCGTCGTCGAGCGTGTTCGTGGCGAGCAATTCGAACTTTCGTCCCGGCTTGATGACGGTCGTCTGGCCGTCCTGATCGCAGAAGTAAAGGCGGCTGTCGCCGTAGATCGGCGACGCGGCAAACGCGCCGCCTATGCGCTTTTGCCACACGCCCTCGCCGGTGGCGGCGTCGATGCAGTTGATAATGCCGTCATCGCTCACCATATAAATGAGGCCATCGACAAGTACGGGCGAGGCTGTTCTTGCGACGCGTGACGTTAAGCGCCAAATGATGTTGTCACTGTCGCCAATGTTTCCTGAGGCGTTTGCGATGCGGATTGCCCAAAGCTCGGGATGCGTGATTCCGGTGACCATGTAGGCAATGCCGTCGTGAAAAATCGGCCGCGGCGCCACGGAAAAATCGTTGAACTCGAATCGCCATAACTCGCTGCCCGTAAGCGGGTCGTAGGCGAATGCGGCCTTTGCCCCGCCGCTGAGCAGCTGCGCGCGGCCGTCCCCGGTGCGCACCACCAGCGGCGTGCTGTGGGCCTTGCGATGATCGCCATCGCGAATCTGCTGAGCTTCCTGCGCGCCCTTCCCGGCCACGTTCTGATCATTCCATTCCACGTCGCGATCCGTCTTCCAAACCGTTTCGCCGTTTTCTTTGTCCAATGCCGCGAGATACTGAAGGTCGACGCCGTCGAAAGTGAGGATCACCAGATTCTCGAACAGCACGACCGAGGAGGATGGACCGCGATAGTGGCGGCATGGCAAATCGTTGCGCTTCCAGAGCACTTCGCCGGTTTCAGTATCAAGGCAAGCCGTGCCGTAACTGCCGAAATGCACGTACACGCGGCCCGGCTCGATGGCCGGCGACGGTGAGGCGTAGCAATTCAGCCGATTCCCGAGAGGCTCGGGTGAATCGGTGTGGAACAGCTTCTTGTTGTGCAGGACGTCGCCCGTTTCGGCGTCGAGGCAGATCGCGTAATAATCGTGTCCACCCTCCGTGGCCGTGGTGAGCCAAACCTGGCCGTTCAGCACAACGGGCGTCGACCAGCCGCGGTGCGGAATCGTCGTTTTCCAGCGGATGTTTTCCGTCTCGCTCCAACTGAGCGGCAGGCCAATTGTCTGGTCGCCGCTTTCCGCGGCCACGTGCCCGTTGCCGAACGGGCCGCGAAATTCCGGCCAATCGGCGCGCGACGGCAGCGCGTTTAACGAACATAAGTAGATGGCAACAAGATGGGTAAACGTTCGACGTGAGTTCATGGGATAGATAAACACCATTGGATGGCCGGGCGTGTGTGTAATTCCTTCTGGCGCTACTCGTTTCGAGGCGACAATACGATTACGCAAAACTGAGTCGTCAGAAACGATAACGCGACAAATGGAAAGCCAAGCAGCGTTCGCCTCATCAACAATTGGCCTTCACTGTACGATTCGAACCCAAAACCGGCGTTGAGACCGCAAACCAGATAAAGCAGGCTGAAAATCGAAGCCCCAAGGAAACCGGCTCGGTATCGAACCGCGGGCCGGGCCGCCGCGACGATCGCCACGGACGTCAGCAGCAGGTAAAACGCGAGTGCCAGTTGTGAATTAGGCCAGGTCGTTTGCCAGTATGCACGGACGATTCCGAGAGAAATTGCGATGATCGCCACGAGCAGCAGCATCGCGCGCAGTGACCATTGCATTGAGGATTCTCGCGCTGAAGGAACGAACCGCAAACGACAGCCCGCATTATACTCGAAGCGGATTTCGATAAAGCACCTGGGCAAGCAATTCACGACAACCACGTTCGCCGTTTCGTTCGTAATGCCACTCGCGGTGCGTGGGAACTAGCTCCGGGTCGTGCGGCCAAGCGTCGAGCAGCGCATCGTGGTCGAGGGCTTCGGCTAAAGCACGCGAATTCATCGTGACATTTCCAGCGCGTGGGGGAATCGGCCCGGCTTCGCGGCGCGGGCAGCCCATGAGCAACTTTGGATCGTAGCCGCCGACGCGGTTGACGATTTGTGCGATCTGGTACAGCGACAGCGGCCGCGGGCCCCCGGCGTGGTAAAGGCCGCACAACTCGCCGGCCACTACGCGTTCGTACAGGCGGTTGAGGCAGTCGGTGTACGCGGGCGTACGGATCTCGTCAAAGTATAGCGTGGCCGGGCGGCCTTTTTTGAAGCGCGATTGAATCCAGTCGATGGCCCCGGCGTGGCCGTTGAAGCTGACGCCCATTGGCAAAGAGATGCGCAAGATACACGCCCGGGGCATCCAATCGAGGATCAGCCGTTCGGCCGCGACCATCGTTTTGCCGTAGACCGTCACTGGGTCGGTGTCGTCCGCTTCGACATACTGACCGCCGCGCGCGCCGGAAAAAACAAGGTCGATCGACAGATGAACCAATCGCACATCGCGCTCGACGATGATCGACAGGAGATTTATCAAGCCTTCAACATTCGTGCGCCACGCCAGACGCGAATCGAGCTCGCAGGCGCGCAGCGCGCAATTGCCGGCGCAATTGAGCACCGATTGGAACTGGTATTCATCGAATAATGCGCGAAGGCGCACATGGTCCTCGGCATTGCAGGGAACGACGCTTTCGCCGGTGAGCGGCCAGTTGTCTTCCTGGCGAATGGCGACGACCTGGCCCGGGTAGCGCGTGCGAAAATAATGAAGCGCGTTGTATCCGGCCACGCCGGCGACGCCGGTGATCAGAAGCGGCAGCGGGAACGGTTCGTGGG
The DNA here is from genome assembly GCA_035249585.1 of Lacipirellulaceae bacterium. GTDB lineage: Bacteria > Planctomycetota > Planctomycetia > Pirellulales > Lacipirellulaceae > JABDGM01. Next base: position 2,962 of record DATFGJ010000185.1, on the reverse strand, counting down.
CGCGCGCAATCACGCGATCATTCTAGCGAAAGCGTGATCGCCGCACGACGGCTAATGGCGATTAACCTGCGCGGCGGCGGGCCACGAAGGCTGCGTAGTCGGCCGGCGTATCGATACCGCCCGACGCTTGTGCGACGACGCCCACCAGGATCGTGCCGCCCGATTGCAGCATGCGCAGCTGTTCGAGTCTTTCGGCCTGCTCGAGAGAAGACGGAGTCATCGCCGCAAATTCAAGCAGCACGTCGCGGCGATACGCATAGATGCCAAGATGCTGGTGAAACAGGGGCGGCTCATTAAAGTTTTGCGTTGAGTCTGGCTCACGCACGAAGGGGATCGGGCTGCGGCTGAAGTACATCGCGCGTCCGACGTTGTCGAACACTACTTTGACGCAAGCCGGATCGGCTAGCTGCTCCGCGGACACAATCGGCGTGGCCAGTGTCGCCATGCCGGCCGCGGGGTTCGTGTCCAAAAGCTCGATTACGCGGTCGATGTTCTCGGGCGACATTTCCGGCTCATCGCCCTGCATGTTCACGATGATCTCGGCTCGCGGCAGCTTGCGGGCCACTTCCGCAACGCGGTCGGTGCCGCTGGCACAATCGGCGCTGGTCATGACGAAATCGCCGCGAAAGCGTTCCACCTCGGCGGCAATTTCGGCATGATCGGTGGCCACTAGAACGCCGGCCGGCCGCTTCGCAGCACAGGCCGCCTCGTACGTGTGCTGCAGAAGTGTCTTTCCGGTCTCGCGCAGGAGCATCTTCCGCGGCAGGCGCGTAGACGCATAACGTGCGGGGATAACGACGTAGCTTCGCGGCGTCGCAGACGCCGAAAGTTGGCGGACCATTGCCGAACGTGCCTCCATGCTTCGCCTCCAGAGGCGGCAATTCATAGCGAAATATCAGCAATCGCGGTAGGCGAAATTGGCGTTATTTCGAGTTGGAGCCCGCGTCCTGCCGACATAGAATTGTTCGCTGGCAGCGTATTCGCTCCACGGACTGCCTGCTTCGGCGAGCAGTTGTCGGGATGCATGCTTTCGCAGGATCAGGGAGGAACTCGGCCCATGTGCGGAATTGTCGGCTACGTAGGCAAGCAGCAAGCACTCGATTTTTTGCTCGAAGGCCTGCGGCGATTGGAGTATCGTGGCTACGATAGCAGCGGCGTAGTGACGCTCGATGACGGCGAGTTCGCCATCACCAAAACGGCCGGGCGCATCGACGACCTGGCAGCAAAGCTAAAAAAATCGCCGGTCCACGGCGCCGTGGGCCTGGGACACACGCGCTGGGCGACGCACGGACCGGCGACCGACGAGAACGCCCATCCGCACATCGGCGGCGACCAGGTTGTGGCGCTGGTGCACAACGGCGTGATCGAAAACTTTCGCACGCTCAAAGAACATCTGGCGGAGCGCGGCTACTACTGCAAATCGTCGACCGACACGGAAGTGATCGCACAACTGGTGGCCAGCGAGCTCGACGCGCGGGCCGGCGCCAACGACGAGACCGCTTCAGCGGCCGGGCAGGCCGACCGCTACGGCCCCCTCGTTGAGGCGGTGCAAGCGGCCCTCGCACAGCTGCGCGGAACCTACGGCCTGGCCATGGTCTTCCGTGATTGGCCCGACGTGATCGTGGCCGCCCGCTTGGGCAGCCCGCTGGTGATCGGCATTGGCGACGGCGAGCACTTCATTGCCAGCGACGGCTCGCCGCTGGCCGGCCACACCAATCGCATCGTCTACCTGGCCGATCATGAGCTGGCCGTTGTGACGCGAAACACGATTCGCGTCATCCACCGCGACGAGGGGCATGTCAGGCACGATGTGAAATCGCTGGACATCGACACGACTCAAGTCGAGCTGGGCGACTTTCCGCATTACATGCTCAAGGAGATCTTCGAGCAGCCGGAAACGATCGTGGCCGCGATGCGCGGCCGGCTCAATCGCGACGAGGCCACGGCCGTGTTCGGCGGCCTGAATCTCACGCCGCAGCAGCTGCGCGCGGTGGACCGCATCGTGCTCACGGCTTGCGGCACGAGCTGGCATGCGGCCATGGTGGGCGAGTACATGATCGAGGCGTTCGCGCGGATCCCGGTGGAGGTCGAATATGCCAGCGAGCTGCGCTACCGCAATCCGCCAATGCCGTCCGGAACGCTGCTGTTCGCGATCACGCAAAGCGGCGAGACGATCGACACACTCGCGGCCCTCCGCGAAATTAAGCGCAAGGGCCACCCGACGCTGGCCATTTGCAACGTGGTCGGCAGCACGATCGCACGCGAGGCGGACGGCGGCGTGTACCTGCACGCGGGGCCGGAGATCGGCGTCGCGTCGACCAAAGCGTTTACGTCGCAATGCGTCGTGATGGCGCTCTTGGCACTGTATTTTGGCCGCCTGCGGCATCTAAGCTACGAGGCCGGGCTGCGGATCATTGAAGAGCTCGCAGCCCTGCCAGGTCACGTCGAGGAAGCGCTCGACACGAACGATGATGCCCGCCGCATCGCGGCTAAGTACGTGTCGTGCGATAACTTCCTGTACCTGGGCCGGCAGTACAATTTCCCCACCGCGCTGGAAGGCGCCCTGAAGCTCAAAGAAATCAGCTACATCCACGCCGAAGGTTACCCGGCCGCCGAAATGAAGCACGGGCCGATCGCGCTCGTGGATGAGCACACACCGAGCGTGTTCATCGTGCCGCAGGGCGGCGTGTATCACAAAGTGATTTCCAACATGGAGGAGATCAAAGCCCGCGGCGGGCCGGTGATTGCGGTCGTCGACAAGGCGGATTCGCACGCGGTCGAGCTGGCCGACGATGTGATCCGCGTGCCGGCCGTGCCGGAATTCTTGCAGCCGATTGTCACGGTCATCCCGCTGCAGCTCTTGGCGTACCACACGGCGATCCTGCGCGGCTGCGACGTCGACAAACCGCGGAATCTGGCGAAAAGTGTGACGGTGGAGTGAACCAAAGTCGAGAGTCGACGC
>DATFGJ010000184.1:0-2934 GCA_035249585.1 Lacipirellulaceae bacterium | reverse complement strand
ATTTGCAGATGCCGCGCTTCCTGCACGCCCAAAATGTCGGGCAAACTCTCGCGAATCACGCGAATCGCGCGCTCGCGCCGCGGATGCTCTGGGTCCGTCCAGTCGTTTTCGCTCGCCTCCTCCTGCGGCTTGCCGTAGCTGTAGCGGATGTTGAACGACATCACGTTGATGTCGACCGGCTCGGCCCAGGCGGCGGCCGCAAGGCACACGGCCAAACCACCCAGCAATACGGCCAGAACGAATGACCTGCGTAAACAACGTGGGTGAGCGCCCATCATTCGTTTCCAATTCTTGGTAACCACAAAGGCACAAAGTGCACGAAGAAAACATAAAATTGTCGTTGCAAATCGCGCGTCGTCACCGGTTATTCTGAAATGTCCGATCTTTCTTCGTGACCTTCGTGCCTTTGTGGTTCAGGTCGGCTCGCTAATCCTTGCCCTCGTGCACAACCTGCGGCCAGTACACTTGGAAATCGAAATCGGGGCTGTTATCCAGATCGTGACATTCCATGCATATTTGCACGACTTTGCCCTTGTCGAAGACTTGGCCTTCTTTGTTCCCCTCGTTTTCCACGACCTTCAGCCGAAGTGCGGCGCGGAGCTTTTCCAATTCCTCTTCGGTGACATCGATTTCGCCGTTCTCGGCGGCGACGTGGCGGGCGGCCGGACCGTGGCAATTCTCGCAACCGTTGCCAACCATGTGCGGCGTTTCCTTCAGCCCCAGAAAGCCTGTTCGAAACGGAAAATACCTTTGCGGCTCCCAGCCCGTGGCGTGGCAGCTGAGACATTCGGGATCAAACTGCCGCGGCGGGTCGAGTTTCAGCAGCGTGTCCGTGGCATGGAAATGAGGAGTGTTCTCGTACACTTCGGTGGCTGAAAGGTGACAGTCGGCGCAGGCCTTGCTGCCGGCGAACTTGCCTCCCGACGGATGCGTGCTGGCTTTGAGGCCCAGTCCTTCCAGCCCGAGCGTTTCCAAACGATTCTGGTATTCGATGTGCATTTCGTGAATTTCGGGCGCATCGGGGAATCGCGAATCGAGCGGCACGCGCTGGAAGCGAAACGGCGTCCCGCCGGCCTTGTACAATCCCACTACCGAGACATACATGCCCTTCTTGCCGACTTCGATGAGATGCGAATCGGCTCCCTCAATTTTCGCTGCTTCGTTGGGCGGCTCCTCCGCGCCGTGGGCTGTCACGACCCAATCGAATTCGCTGAATCGTCGGGCGAGATCCTGTGCCTCGTCCGGCTCGGCATGCGCGAGAAGCACCAGGTGATCGCAGTTTGCCTCAAGCAGCTTGGGCAGCACCTGCGGGATCGCCTGGTACGGCTCCAGCAGTTCAATTTCGGCGGTATTTTTCAGCTCGGCGATTTCTTTCTTGCCTAGCACCGAGGTGATGCCAATCTTCAGGCCGCCTGCTTCGACGATCTTGTATCGCTGCGTGTAGCCGCTGTCGAAGCCGATGATCCCTACGTTGGCTGACACTAGCGGATTGGAGGCTTCGTCAAGATTAATCACAATCGGCAGCAAATCCATGTGCAAGTCGTGCGCGCTGAAGCCCACCGCGGCGTAACCCATCTTAGCCAATGCGCGGTAGGCGAAGTCGGTCTTGATTTCAGCCTGAATGCCGGGCCGCTTCTCCTGGCCTCCATTGTCCATGGCGACGATCGGCCAGCCTTTGTCGCGCAGCTGCTTGAGCAGAGTAAAGCGGCGTCGCAAGCCGCCCTTCTGATTTTCCAGCCCGGCGCAGCCGCATGGCTCCAAGTAGCCGTCTTGTTCGCCGGAAAACACGAGTGCCACATCCGGTTTCGGCCAGTTGACAAAGATCTCGCCATTTGCCGCGATCGGATCGACTTGTTCTTTTTCGGGGTAGGCTTCGTCGCCTTCGTGCCCAGCGTGCTCCGAGCTACCAACCTGGGCAATCGATGCGCCGACGAAGAACACGATGGCAACGAAGGTAGTCCAGGCTGCGATTTGAGATTTTTTGCTCGTCATCCGATGAATCGCTCTCAGAGTGGCTCGGTGCCGTCAACAGAATAACGACCGCGGGGGGAACGGCCTAGAGCGGCCGTCAGTGATGCGTTCGGATTGCAAATTGTAGCTTTTCTTAGCGCTTTGGCGCCTTGGCAAGTCCTATTCTCTCGCCCGAAATCGCTAGCGTTCCACGGCGAAGCGCACGCCCAGTACAAGCTCCTTGACCTTGGGATGCGTGGTGCTCAAAACGACGCGGCCGGGCTCGCTTTGGACCGTGGGCAGCCGCACCATGGGACGCGTGCCGGGAGGAACCTCGATCTCGACCGGGACGTGCATGAGCACATCGCTGAGCCGCTTCGGCTCGCCGAACGTCACCTTTAGCTCGCTCGGATCTACCGATTCAACTTTGAATTTCACGTCATTCGCACCGGCGCCACGAACGACAACGTTCAATTTCGCTCGCGCGCCTTCGCTGCTTTTGACCTTCCCTAGTGCAAGCGCGCCGTGTTCCTCGCTCCAAGTGACGCCGTAAACAGCAATATCTCCAACAACGCGGCCAATGACCGGAATGTCAACCTTTTCACCCTCCTGGAGGTTCGTCCGCAGCGACAACCATTGGTCGAAGCGGCCAACCGGCAGCTCACCCTTAACCGCAAGCGTGATCTTCACGCCATCCTTGGCATTCGGGTTGGGCAATAGCTCGCGCTCGACGGGCTCGATTTTGACGTCGAATTTATCTCGCGTAGCCTCGTCGGAAAGCTCAGCCTGGCTGACTTTAATCTCGTCTTGCACAAGAGCCATGACGTACACCTCGACCGACTTGCTCTGCCCTGCGATCACCTTGTCGAAGACAAATTCCGCCGGCTGGACGCCGGTCGCGGCAACGACTTCGCCTTCGATGGAAAGCTCGACTCGCGATTTCAATGGGTCGTTCGTGTTGATGATCGCGGTTTGACGAAACGG
>DATFGJ010000183.1:0-3175 GCA_035249585.1 Lacipirellulaceae bacterium | reverse complement strand
GGCCATCTCGAACAGCTGGTTGAGCTTTCTGAAACCGCGGCCACTGCGGAAGTCTACCCCGTGAAGCACAAGGTCCGCTATGAGTTAGCGGTGAAGGAAGGTAACCCGCGCTTGAAATCTGGAGCTGCCGTGCGCGCCTGGCTGCCGTTTCCACAAGAGTATCGCCAGCAGCGCGATGTAAAGTTAATCCGCTGCGAACCGTCGGATGGCAAGCTTTCGGAGAATGGCTCACCGCATCGCACGATTTATTTTGAACAAACGCTAGGCGACCTATCAAAGCCGCCTCGTTTTCGCGTGGAGTTCGAGTTCGTCACAAGCGCCTATTGCCCGAAACTCGATGCGACGAAGGTTCGCCCGTATGATGCGACGAGCGCCCTCTTCCGTGAATACACGGCGGAGCGGCCGCCGCATATTGTTTTCACTCCCGAGGTGAAGCGGCTCGCGCGCGAGATTGTCGGCGAGGAAACGAACCCGCTGAAGAAGACGCTGCGCGTGTTCCGCTGGGTGTCGGCGAATGTGCCCTGGTGTTCGGAAATGGAGTACAGCATCATTCCAAACCTGTCGCAAAAGGGCCTCGCGGCCCGACGCGGCGATTGCGGCGTTCAGGGGATGGTTTTCATCACGCTGTGCCGGGCGGCGGGCATTCCGGCGCGCTGGCAGTCCGGCTGGCAGACCAAGCCCGGCGATTGGAACATGCACGATTGGTCGGAGTTCTATGTCGAGCCCTGGGGCTGGCTGCCGGCAGACGCTTCGTACGGCGTGCGAAATCACGCCGACCCGCGAGTGCGCGATTTTTTCTGCGGCCACATGGATCCGTACCGCCTGATCGTGAATCTCGATTATGCCCGCGAGCTGCAGCCGGCGAAGATCAGTTTTCGCAGCGAGCCGAACGACTTCCAGCGCGGCGAAATCGAGATCGACGGGCACAATCTTTACTTTGACGAGTGGGACTGGACGTTCCGTGTCGAGACGACGCCGCTTAGTGAAGGGAGTTCCAAGAAAAAGCAATAAAACGTAAATCGCTCGTCGGAACCTGATGAATAAAAGCAGTTACCCGGCGACATGATCGACGCGCGACCTGTGCTGCCCCACTTTGCGCACCGAAACGACATGGCTACGAGCTTCGTGTTCGTCGCGAGCATGGTGCACGTGTTCGCGAAACTTGAGCCAGGCGATAAAGGCCCAAATCAAAAGGAAGCAACCTGCCAGAACGAGAGGCAGAATCGAAAGTGGTAATATGACTTGCGCTTCTAGACCCATAAGACTTATCTACGCGTTCAACAGGGCGTCGTTCAATGTGCGGGGATTAGCCGCCGTCGTAGTTTGCGCAGCCTCCTCAGATTGTTGATCGTTTCCATGCGCGCACGTGCACTAATCATGAGTTCAATTGGGTTCTGCAAATTGAGTACCTAACACGCCTATATCACACGGCGATGCCGCAGCTAGCGTTTTGTGCGAGGTTCGTTTGCACCGGTTTCGTCCGCGCGGCCGAAGATGGCGATGTATTTTCGCCCCGAGATACCGACTCCAATGCGATTGAATCGATAGTTCTGCCAGCGGCCGTTCATATTGAAGTAGCCGCGCATCTGCATCGCATGGCCGTGCGACGAGGCCCAGCCTTCCACGGCTTCCTCCGGTGTCAGGCATCCGTTGGCGAGGTCGTCGGTGGCCCAGCCGCGGAAACCGGCCTGTCGCGTTCGATGCCAACACCATTTTCCGTCAATGACGTGGCTGTAGTAGGGCGCCGAGCGCCGCGCGACACGCATCAGGATCGGGTCAACCGCGAGTGGCGCCAGACGATGTTTGGCCCGATGGGCGTTTACCGCCTTCACGAGACGATGCTCAGGCCGGCTGAGTTCTACTTCGCTCTCTTTGGTCGGCTGTGCCGAGTACGAGGACTCGTCAACAATCGCAGCGAAAACTAGCACCGCCGCAATAGCCGGTAAGTATTTCATCATGACGGATTCGTCCTTTCATGTTGCAACCTCAAATGAGCGCGATGATGATAAGGGGCTGTTTTGGGCCATGGCCTCGCGGGCGTCAACCCGTCGGCTAGCATTGGGCGAAAATCGGCCAGCACGACAAAATGACGAGTGCAACCACATGCTGAGGCGACGAACTATGAATCGCAGAGAATTCTTGACGACGACTGGCGCTATTGCGGCCACCAGCCTCCTGCCGTCCAGAAACTTCGCGGACGAAATTCCAGCAGACATCCGCATTACGCGCATCGTGGGCTTCGAAGTCACGAGCCGTCGCCCGAAGCTTGTCGGCAAGAACTCGCGCCTGGACGTGCACGGCGACAGTGCGACCGACACGATGGTCCGCATTTACACCAACACCGGCCTCGAAGGCATCGGCAACTGCCGCAGGCCGCGACGTGAGCTCGCGCCGATTTTGGGCAAACGGCTCGTCGATCTGTACGATCCAATGACTCATTCGGTGCCGAACTTGGGCAACGGCACGATGCCGGTTTGGGACCTGTTGGGCAAGGCACAAGGCAAACCCGTGTACGAGCTCTTGGGTGGCGCAGGGCCGGAGCGCGTGCCGGTGTATGACGGGTCGATTTATTTCGCCGATCTACTGCCGGAAAATGCCGCGAATCCGCTCGATCGATTTAAGGAAGAAATCGACATGGGACTCAAGCTTGGCCACCGCGCGTTCAAGACGAAGATTGGGCGCGGCGCAAAATGGATGGAAGCCAAAGAAGGTTACCAGCGCGATATCGACGTGTTGAGAACGATTCGCAAACACGCCGGTCCTGAGATCCTGGTCGGCGTTGATGCGAACAACGGCTATGATCTGGCCGGTGCGCAGCGGCTGCTGGACGATCTTGCCGACTTTAATTTCGCGTTCGTAGAGGAGATGTTTGAAGAGACCGTCGACGACTGCCTCACGTTGAAGCGATTCATCCACGAGCGCGGCTGGAAGACGCTACTGGCTGATGGCGAGACGCAGGGCGATTTGGACGTATTCAAGCCATTCATCGAGGCCAAGGCAATCGATGTGCTGCAGGGCGACATGAACCACTTTGGCTTTGAGGGCATCCTCACGGAGGCCGCCTGGGCCCGCCCTGCGGGCATCCAGGTTGCACCTCACAACTGGGGCTCGCTCGTGGGATTTTATATGCAATTACATGTGGGTCGCGCCATTGAGAATCTATATATGGCCGAGC
>DATFGJ010000182.1:0-6592 GCA_035249585.1 Lacipirellulaceae bacterium | reverse complement strand
TAATATTCAAAATGCGTCTTGCAGAGTTTCTCCGCTTCTTTTTGGCTTTCCCCGCAGAAGACGTGGCGCGCGATCAAGATATCGTTTGCGGTGCAGGGCCGGCCGAACTCGGCGCAGGATTCGCGGAACAACTGCAGTTGTTTCTTGATCGCCACGGTTGGCTGGAAAGTCGAGCACAGCGTAACTCCCGGCCGCCTCGCGACATTGCGCGTCGGCTCGGGACCGATGGCGCCGACCCACACCGGGGGATGAGGATTTTGGTATGGGCGCGGCCACATGTCGACGTCTTTATAATGATAAAACTGGCCGTCGTGATTCAGCAGGTCATGGGTCCATGCTTTCAGGATAACGTCGAGCGCTTCTTCGAAGCGCGGCCGGCCTTCTCTTAAAGGAATGCTGAGCGCGAGATATTCCCGCGGGATGCCGCGCACGAAGCCGGCGATGATGCGTCCCCGGGTCAGGTTATCCAACATCGCAAGTTCCTCAGCGACGCGTAGAGGATGACCATGCAGTGGCAGCAGATTACCCGCCATGGCAAGCTTGATTCGTTTCGTCTTGGCCGCGACGTAAGCCAAAAAAAGATTGGGCGAATTGTCGAGGCTATAGGGACTGCCGTGATGTTCGTTTAAACAGACACCATCGAATCCCACCTCTTCCATCAGTTGGAACTGTTCGACATGGTTTTCGTAAGTTTTCGCGGCAACTTCGGACTCATAGTTTTCTCTGCCGACCGGATATTTGAGGCGTCCTGTCAAATCCTTACCGTAGGGCACAAAATCGAACGTGAACACCTGCATGCTCTACCTCCTCAGATGTTTTTTCAAAGATTAATGTTGCGGTCCGGGTGCCGCGCTCTGAATCAATTGCCACAGGCGTAGGGGGCTTGCCGGAATAGTCGTACACTGAACGCCGAGCGGCAACAATGCGTCATTGATGGCGCTAAGCAGAACCGCCGGGGTTGCCAGGACGGCGCTCTCTCCCGCGCCCTTGACGCCCATCGGCGAGAGCGGCGACGGCGTCTCGGTGTACGTCCTCTCGGTCATCGGCACTTCCCAGATCGTCGGCAGCAAGTAATCCATAAACGTCGACGTGAGGTACTGGCCGTTTTCGTCGTAAACATGTTCTTCAAGAACGGTCTGTCCTATACCTTGCGCCACCGCGCCCTGGATCATCCCTTCCACCACCGCCGGATTCAGTCTGACGCCGCAGTCATCGGCGATGACGTATTTGAGCACTTGCACCTGGCCGGTGTCGCGGTCCAATTCAACCATCACGATGTGGGCGTTGTTCGCGGCTGTCAGATCGAAGCTGCCGCGCCCCTCCGCATCCGGCAATTTGCGTTCCGGCGGATTATAGGTGTAGCTCGCTTCAGGGTTACCGTCGACGCCCGCGGGTAAGAGATCCGAGCGCGTCAGCATGACGTTGACGACCCGCTGCAAGGGCAGGGTTTTTTCCGGCGAGCCTTTCACTCTCAAGTCGCCATTGAAAAGTTCGATGTCATCCGCGTTGGCTTCCAAAATCACCCCGGCCACCTTGCGGAGTTTCTCCGCGATCCGATCGGCAGCTCCCAAAAGCGCGCCCGACAGCATGACGGCTTGACGGCTGCCGATGGGCCCCGTGCCCGGACCTGCGGAGAGGCTGTCCACGGCGATCACTTCCACGTCTTCCCGTTTGACGCCAAAGTAATCTGCCAAAAAATTAGTGGCAAAGGTGTGCTGCCCCTGACCTTCCCAAGGGAAAGTCACTTCGCCGATGATCTTGCCAGTGGCGTCGATGCGCACCCGCGCGCTCTCCGGCATCGAGGTGCCGAACGGCGAGTCGGGACCGAACAAGGTAAACATGCTCATCGCCACTGCGCTGAGCTCGACACCCGTGTATACGCCGATACCCACCAGACGTCCCGCAGCGCGCGCACGGGTTTGTTCTGCGCGCAGCTCCCGGTAGCCGGCCATCTCTAGCGCCATATCCAGAGTGCGCTCGTAGTCGCCGCTGTCGTAACGCGCGCCGTTGGGGGCCTCATAGGGAAATTGTTCAGGACCAAGTAAATTACGTCGGCGAATCTCGACCGGGTCAAGTCCCAGTTTGCGTGCCGCCAGATCGACGCAGTGTTCCATTGCCAGGTTATGAGCGGGCACACCCCAGCCGCGGTAAGAGCCCTGCGGACACTTGTTGGTCGCCACCACCGTCAGATCATACTGCGCGTTGCGCATGCGGTAAGGTCCGGTGAATGCCGACAACGGTTTTAGCGCTTTGCCGATCGCGACCGAGACCGCATGGGCGCCGAGATCGTCGAGCACTTTGACGCGAAACCCGGTGATCTCGCCGTCGTGGGTCAACGCCATTTCCGCCGAGTAGATGCGGTCCGGCCCATGCGTGTAGCTGCTCAGCAAGTGCTCGACCCGGTCTTCGATCCATTTGACATGCCGCCCTCCGGCCTTGCGCGACAGCAATGCGATGCGAATGATCGCATGGGGAAAAATTTTTGTGCCGAAGGAGCCGCCGTGGGGCAGCGGAGTTATGCGAATTTTATGGGCTGGCACCCGCAGGCCTCGCGCTACCGACGCGACGTAAAACCCGGTGCCTTGAAAACCGCCCCAGGCATTGAGCGAGTGATCGGGGCGCCACTGTACGATGCAGTTGCACGTCTCGATCGGATTGCCGCTGGCCCTGAGCCAACGAAAATCGTCTTTGACGACGACATCCGCTTTGGCAAAAGCCTCGTCCACCGCGCCAAAAGTAAACAGCCGATGGTAAATCAGGTTGGTACCCTGATGTTGCCAAATGACCGGGCTGTCCGGATCGAGCGCCTTCTGCGCATCTATGACGGGCGCAAGAATTTCATAGTCGACCTCGATCAACTCGAGAGCGTCCTCGGCGATGTACCGGCTCGTAGCCGCGACCGCGGCAACAGGATCGCCGACGAACCTGACTTTATCATGCGCGAGGCAGTGGCCCGCCCAACCGATCGGAAAGCCGTGTACGGGCTCAGACCAAGCCTTAGCATCTTCACCGGTAACCACCGCGAGCACGCCCGTAAGTTTCTCGGCTTTGGATGTGTCGATGCGCTTGATGCGCGCGTGGGCATGCGGGCTGCGCAAAATGGCCGCGAACAGCATGCCTGGAAAGGCAACATTGTCGCCGAACTCTGCCCTACCCGTGAGCAGCGTCGCATCCTCAATGCGCGCCGTGTCTTTGCCCAGGTAGCGCGGCTGGGACAGAGGCAGCTCACTCAGATCTCGTGGCACTCTCTTGCTCAAGTTTGATCAACCTTTATTCAATTCATTCTCTCGTTTAATGCTCGGCGTTGTCTGCAATGCCTTCCATATCCGGAGCGGAGTCATGGGCGCCTCGGTAATGCGTACGCCGAGAGGCTCCAGCGCGTCATTCAGCGCACACAGCACCGCCGCTGGAGTCGTGTGCAAAGCGCCTTCGCCGACTCCCTTAACCCCAAGGGGTGAGATCGGCGATGGCGTGCACATTTCATGCTCTTCCGCGGCGGGCACCTCCATAATAGTCGGCATCAAATAGTCCATGTAGGAGGACGTCAGCATCTGTCCCTGATCGTCATACACGTATTCTTCGAGCAAGGCGGTTCCCACGCCATGCGCCATTCCGCCCATCAGCATGCCGCGCACGACGCTGGGATTAAGCCGCACGCCGCAGTCGTCGACCATGACGTATTTAAGAATTTTCACTTGCCCAGTCTCGCGGTCCACTTCAACCATACAGAGATGCTGGGCCCCAGCCGCGGTGACGCTATAGCGGCCAAAACCTTTTTCGTCTGGAATCGTGCGATCCGGCGGGTTCCACACGAAGGTCGCCTGCGGGTTGCCGTCGACGCCCTCCGGCAGCAAGTCAGGACGCGCCATCATGAACTGCGCCACCTGCGCCACCACCAGTGATTTTCCCGGCACGCCCCGCACACGAAATTGACCGTCGAACAGCTCGACGTCATCCACGTTCGCTTCCAGCATCACGGCGGCAGCGCGCTTTAATTTATCCGTCAGCCGCGCAGCCGCCCCAAGCACGGCGCCACTCAGCGCAATCGCCATGGAACTGGAGATCGGGCCGGTGCTCGGCTGCATGCTCAAACTGTCCACGGTGATCACTTGAACATCTTCCAACTCGACGCCGAGATAGTCGGCCAGAATCTGCCGCACGAAGCTGTGTTGGCTCTGTCCGCCTGGCGGAAATCCCAGCTCGGCAATGACTTTTCCAAAGGCATCTATGCGCAGCAGAATCCCTTCCGGCGACGCTGTCCGGCTGAAAATGCGCGGCGAGGCGAGCGCCAGCATCGGCGGCCCGGTGAGACCGGGCTCGATGCTGCTGACGACGCCGATGCCGAGCAATCGTCCTTGAGCGCGCGCCGTTTGTTGTTCGCGCCGCAGTTCATCGTAACCGGCCTTCGCTAGGAGCAAGCTCAAACTCGCTTCGTAATCGCCGCTGTCATAAACGTTGCCGGACGGCGAGGTATAAGGAAATTGATCTTTCTTGATGAAATTGCGCCGGCGAACTTCGTTGGACTCCAGCCCGAGCTTCTTGGCGGCGATCTCAATGAGCTGCTCGATGACCCAGAAGTGCGGAGGCAAACCGAAAGCCCGCAGCGGCCCTTGCGGCGTCTTGTTGGTAATGACGCCTTTACAGGAATAATCGACGTTGGCGATATGATAGCAACTGCCGAGACAGAGCAGCGGCTTTAGCAGCATGCCGATTGCGAGCCACTCGGAAAAGGCGCCGAGATCATCGACAAGTTGCATTTTCATGCCTGCGATCGTGCCGTCGCGCTTAAGTGCCAGCTCGCAGTCGTAGTGGCGGTCCCAGGCGTGGCTGCTGTTGCCGATTAAATGCTCGATGCGGTCTTCGGTCCATTTGACCGGGCGGCCGCCGAGCTTCTTGGCCATGAGCGCGATGAGCACAACATAGCGAGCAAAAGTTTTGACGCCGAAGCTGCCCCCCAAGGGGGACTGAATGATGCGCACCTGCTGCGAGGAAATCCCCAACGAGATCACCAGCGCCGGTAAGATAAGGTGCGGCGAGCGATGACCGCCGCGCAAGGTCAGCATGCCGTTATACGGGTTCCAGTCGGCGATGCAGACGCAAGTTTCGATGGGATTGCCGCTGCTGCGGTGCCAGCGGAATTGCTCGCGCACAATCAGATCCGCGCTCGCAAAGGCACCGTCGACATCGCCGAAGACAAAGCGCCGATCATAAGCGACGTTGCTGTCTTTGCCTTCGAGGACTTTCGGTGCCGATGCAGATACGGCTCTGAGCGCATCGACCACCGGCTCCAGCGGCTCGTATTCGACGTCGATCAACTCCAGCGCATCTTCGGCGATGTAGCGGTCGGTGGCCGAAATGACGGCCACCGGCTCGCCGACCCAATGGGTCTTTTCAACCGCCAGCGCGTAACCGGTCCAGCCTTCGGGAACGCCGAACACGGGCCGCGACCAATCTTTGACTTCTTTGCCGGTCAGTACCGCCGCCACGCCAGGGAGATTTTCGGCGCGCGAAATATCCATGGACTTAATCCGAGCATGGGCGTGCGGGCTGCGTAGAATAGCAGCATGCAGCATGCCCGGAGTACGAATGTCATTGCCGTACTCCACCTTCCCTGTGAGTAGAAGCGGGTCCTCCATCCGCGCGCTGTCTTTGCCCACATGGCGCGGTTGGCTGATCGGCAGTTCGCTGGGAAGCTTGGGCTCGGCGGTCACCATAGGGAAGGCCTCGCTAGCGGTTGCGCAGCCGCGATGCCGCCAACTTAACCGACTCCAAAATGTCCTGGTAGCCGGTGCACCGGCAGAGGTGCCCCGAAAGCCATTCCTTCATTTCTGCTTCGTCTGCGTCGGGATGTTTGCTCAATAGCTCGTAGGTAGTCATTAGAAACCCCGGGGTGCAAAAGCCGCACTGCAGCCCGTGCTTTTCGCGAAAGGATTCTTGAATCGGATGGAGCTCCCCGCCGACCTTTGCCAGGCCTTCCACGGTCATCAGCTCGGCCCCGTCCGCCTGGGCCGCCAGCATGATGCAGGAACGCACGGTTTCGCCGTTCATCAGTATCGTACAGGCGCCGCAAACGCCGTGCTCGCATCCCACATTCGTGCCGGTGAGACCGAGGTCCTCGCGCAGGAAGTCGACGAGGGTTTTGCGTACTTCCGCCGTGCCTTCATAATCCTGCCCGTTAACGCGCAGTTTGATTGTTCGAGTCGTTGCCATTACTGACCTCTGATCGCGAAATGTGCCGCCGATCCCCTGGTTTCGCCGTGCTCGTTTGACGAAGGATCAAAGGTGCGGATGGTATGCGACGATTTTCCTTAGGGAAGTCATATACGGCTCGAAAATTTACTTCGGACCAAGATTGGCTCCTAATTTTTTAAGAACGGCTCCCAAGGCGCGGCGGGTGAGCGTTCCCGCTACAGCGCGGCGATATTCTGCCGTGGCATGAATATCATTGCTGGGATCAATTTCTTTGGCGGCCATTTGTGCCGCAGATTCAAATACCACTTGTCCCGGAAGCTGCCCCATAAGCGCTTCTTCGGCCACTTTAACTCTAACGGGGGTCGGACCGACACCGAAGTAGACCAGACGAGCTTTACTC
>DATFGJ010000181.1:0-3256 GCA_035249585.1 Lacipirellulaceae bacterium | reverse complement strand
GCACTCGGAGTGTGCCAATCACCCAGTTCTACAAAGGCTACAAGAAAATCGATTTGCGGCCGGGCGAATTGATCGCCCGCGTTCGTGTGCCGCTGCCGGCGCCTGATGAACTGCTGCGCCTTTACAGAGTTTCGCGCCGTCGCGATCTGGACATTGCCGGCTTCACAGCCGCAATTCGCATGCGTATAGACGGCGAGCTGATCGAAGAGGCAGCGATCGCCTTTGGCGCCGTGGGGCCGACCGTGATCCGCGCCCGCGAAACCGAGACTTTTCTGCGCGGCCGGACGCTCGACGAGGATACGATGCGCGCCGCGGGCGACGTGGCCGTCGGCGAAATCGCGCCGATCAGCGACGTCCGCGGCGCAGCCGACTACCGCTATCAGCTTACACGCAACATTTTGCTGAAGTTTTATCACGAAACCCAGACGTCAACCACAGCCAGCGCCGCATTTGTTTAATGATTGTCTCACGCAAAGGCGCGAAGGCGCAAAGTAAATCGAAAGTCGACCACGAATGACACCAGGATCACAAAAATAAAACCAGTGAATGATGCAATGCAGTGAACTTCGTGTTCTTTTGATCTTTGTTGGTTTAAATCCGTAGTGACCTTGGCGCCTTTGCGTGAGATCTTTACTCGGTGGTTTAGAGTAAGCACGATGCCCAGTGTTGGAAAACCTCTACCGCATGATTCGGCCGTTGGCCATGTGACGGGTCGCGCTCCGTTCATCGACGATCTGCGCCCGATGGCCGGCGAGCTGTGCGTCGGCTTTGCCGGTAGCCCAGTAGCGGCCGGCCAGCTGCATAGCGTGGACACGAGTGCCGCCCTCGCGGTGCCTGGCGTGGTGGCGTGTTACACGGCGGCCGACGTGCCGGGGCACAACTTGTTCGGCCTTGTCGTAGCAGACGAGCCGTTTCTTGCCGAGGGCGAGCTACTATATGTTGGCCAGCCCGTCGCCATCATCGCGGCCACAAGCCCGACCGCGCTGGCCAAAGCGCGCAAAGCGGTTCGAATCGATTGCACGATGGCCGAGCCGCTGCTGGATTTAACCGAGTCAATTCGCCGCGGGAAATTTCTGGGCCCGCGACGGCGTATCGCGCGTGGCGACGTGGACGCAAATCTTCACCACGCGGCGCATCGCCTGAGCGGCGTCTTTACAAGCGGCGGGCAGGAACAATTCTACTTGGAATCGCAGGCGGCCATTGCTTATCCGGGCGAGCAGAGGCAGCTGATCGTGCAATCCTCGACGCAGAATCCGACCGAGATTCAAGCCGTCGTCGCCGAGATGCTCGGACTTGGGCAGCATGAAGTTGTCTGCATATGCAAGCGGATGGGTGGGGCATTCGGCGGCAAGGAATCGCAGGCGGCCATTCCCGCAATGATGGCGGCCCTCGTGGCACACAAAACCGGCCGGCCGGCCCGCGTCATCTACAACAAAGATGACGACATGCGCATCACCGGCAAACGCCACGCCTACCGCAGCGAATGGGAGGTCGGCTTCGATGAGGATGGCCGCATCCGCGCGCTCCGGGTGGCCTTTTATTCCAACGGCGGCGCGTCGACCGATTTGTCGCTGGCCGTCATGGAACGCTCGCTGATGCACGCCGATAACTGCTATTACGTGCCAAACGTTGAACTGACCGGCCAGGTGTGCTTCACGAATCTGCCCTCGAACACGGCGTTTCGCGGCTTCGGCGGGCCGCAGGCTATGGCCGTGATCGAGAATATTTTGGAGTCGATCGCGCAGCATCTCGGCATCGATGGATATGACGTGCGCACGCGCAACTTGTACGGCGTGGGTGAACGCAACGTTACACCCTACGGCCAGCTGTTCGACAAGAATCATCTGCCGGAAATCTATGCGACGCTGGCCGCCCGCTCGCAGTACCGCAAACGGCGCGAGGAAGTGGCCCGCTTCAACATCTCCTCGCGCACTCACGTTCGCGGCGTGGCGATGACCGGCGTGAAATTTGGCATCTCGTTCACGACGAAGTTTCTGAACCAAGCGAGCGCACTAGTAAACGTTTACACGGACGGCACGGTTCAGGTTTCGACGGGCGCGACGGAAATGGGCCAGGGCGTGAACGTGAAAATTCGCCAGCTTGTGGCCGACGAATTTGGCCTCGACCCCGATCGCGTCGTGCTGATGCCCACGAGCACGGAGAAGAACAACAACGCCTCGCCCACGGCGGCCTCGGCCAGCACGGACCTCAACGGCGCGGCGGCCTTGCGCGCCTGCCGGGCGATCAAGCGCCGGTTGCGGCGCTTTGCGGCGTCGCGCTTGGCCGATGCGGCGGCCGGGCTCACCGCTTCCAGCGCGCACATACAATTTCGCGAGGGCCACGCGTTCGACAGCCGCCGGCCGGACGCAAAAATTCCGTTCAGCCAGCTTTGCGACGAGGCACGCCGCGAGCGTGTTGACCTGGGAGCGCGCGGCTTTTTTGCCACGCCCGGTGTCGATTTCAACCGGGAGACCGGCCAGGGGACGCCGTTCTTTTATTACACGCAAGGCGCCGCCGTCGCCGAGGTGCTCATTGATCGCTTCACCGGCGAGCTGCGCGTGCCGCGAGTCGATTTACTAGTCGATATTGGGCGGTCGATTAACCCGGGCGTCGACCGCGGGCAGATCATCGGCGGTTTTATCCAGGGCATGGGTTGGGTTACCACCGAAGCGCTAATATATGATGCGCGCGGCAACTTGCTCTCGTATTCGCCCACGACGTACAAGATTCCTGCGATCACCGATGTGCCGGAAGTGTTCAACGTCGCCACGTTCGACAACAGCGACAACGTACGCAACGTGTACCGCAGCAAGGCGGTGGGCGAGCCGCCGCTGATGCTGGGCATCGCCGTGTGGGCCGCGGTGAAGAATGCGCTGTCGTACGTGGCGCCGGGCGTGCCGAACGACTTGCAACTGCCGGCCACCGGCGAAGAAATCTTGCGCTGTTTAACTCAGTTGGACTCCACGCAACGCGCACAAGCTGCGTTAGCGTCGGCGGCCACGCCGAATCAGTAAGTGCCCACGTTACGAGATTAGATTCGGCCTCGCGGCCGATGCCAAAACCTCGCGATTGAACTCCCAGCTCCTTGCTCCACGCTCTCCGCTCTCATGCCCGCTCTTCACGGATTCGTCGAACGCCTGGCCGAACTCTCGCGCAGCGGCGTGCCTTTCGTCTGCGTGACGATGGTCGAGGCCGTGGGCAGCACGCCGCAGGATGCCGGCAGCAAGATGCTCGTCACTGCCGAGGGTCTCGTCAC
>DATFGJ010000180.1:0-5125 GCA_035249585.1 Lacipirellulaceae bacterium | reverse complement strand
TCTCGGGCTCCCTGATCGCCTTCGGCAAGCTGCAGGGGCTCATCAAGCGCAGCTTCCGCTTCAAGGGCCAGCAGCTCGTCAACCTCCTGATCACCGGCGCGACGCTTGCGCTCGGCGCCGCGATCGTGATTTCCGGCCACCCGACACTCGAGATTGTGGTCGGCTTCTTCGCGCTCGCGCTGGTCCTCGGTGTCACCATGACGCTGCCGATCGGCGGCGCGGACATGCCGGTCGTGATCTCGCTCTACAACGCCTTCACCGGCCTCGCGGTCGCCTTCGAGGGCTTCGTGCTCGAGAACGCGGCGATGATCATCGCGGGCATCGTCGTCGGTTCCGCCGGCACGCTGCTGACGCAATTGATGGCGAAGGCGATGAACCGTTCGCTCGGCAACGTGCTGTTCTCCGGATTCGGCGAGGGGCCGGCGGCTGCGGCCGAGGGCGTCGCCGGCGCGCTGAAGCCGATCGAGCCGTCCGACGCCGGCGTGATGATGGCGTTCGCGCAGAAAGTGATCGTGATCCCGGGTTACGGCATGGCGGTCGCCCAGGCGCAGCACAAGGTCTGGGAGCTGGCCCAGCTCCTGATCAACAAGGGCGTGACGGTCCGCTTCGCGATCCACCCCGTGGCGGGCCGCATGCCGGGCCACATGAACGTGCTGCTCGCCGAGGCGGGCGTGCCCTACGACCTCATTTCGGATCTCGACGAGATCAACGCGGAATTCGAGACCGCCGACGTCGCGCTTGTGATCGGCGCGAACGACGTCGTCAACCCCGTCGCGCGCACCGACAAGTCGAGCCCAATCTACGGCATGCCGATCCTGAACGCGGACAAGGCGAAGAACGTGCTGGTCATCAAGCGCGGCCAGGGCGCGGGGTTTTCGGGCATCGAGAACCACCTCTTTTATCTCGACAACACGCGCATGGTTTACGGGGACGCGCAGAAGGTCGCGGCGGAGCTGATTCAGGCGGTCAAGGCAGCCGGTTGATCGGTAGCAGACACGGCTGGCTCCGGCTTTCGTAAGCGGACGTCTGGAGTCGGCTCAGACTGGCTTGGAGCGGTTGCAAACTCTGACGAAAACCCGTCCACAAGAGCGGGGCAACTCCACGATGCGTCACGCCCGACTACCTAAGCTAATCTCCGAATCGAAACTTGCTCGCCTCAAGGTACTCGTCGACCAACTCTATCGCGATCCACCTGCGGTCGAGCCGCTCGGCGACGGCACCCGCCGTGTTGGAGCCGGCGAACGGGTCCACCACGAGATCGCCCTCTTCAGTTAGCAGCTTCACGAAGAACTCCGGGAGTGCCGCTGGAAACCGCGCTGGGTGAATTTTCAAGCCCGATGCTTTACACCGTTTCGTGTACAAGTCGTTGGCCGAATTGTTGCCAGCTATCAACATCCCGTTGGCCAGTTGATCGTCGAACACGTTGGAGGGTATCGAGCCGCCCGACTTAATCTTGTCGAAGGATGAAGTAATGTTATGGCCAGACGGTCGGACCGTTGCACGGACACCTTTTTTAGCGAGCCTAAGCATGTCGGCGCTATAAGGGCGCAGCACCTTCCGATTGTCCGCCTTCGGAAATGGAGTCTTGGACAGCCACCACACGTGCTCCACGGAATCCTTAACGCGAACCCGCCGTACGGTTACCCACTCCGCGGGCGCCGGCATCTTAGCTGGGTTGTACCAATAACACTCTTGAGCAAGATGAAAACCAAGCTCTTCCACCAGCGCGATCATCAGCTTGTAGTGGTAAAGGGAACGCGTAGGCGCGCCTGGATTCCAGCTTCCGCCAATGTTTAGGACGAAACTGCCATCTTCGGTGAGCACGCGGTAAATCTCGCGTGCAAACGGCAGGAACCAACCAACGTAGTCGGCTTTGTTTACGTTTCCGTATGCCTTCTTGAAGTGGAGCGCATACGGCGGAGACGTAAACACCAGATTTACTGAGCCTTCAGGCAGCGCCATCAGAGTTTCACGCGAATCTCCTAGATAGGCCGCGCCCGCGGCAGTCTTGTAATAAGGCTTCGCCTGCTTGAGCAAGCGGCTCGGGTGCTCCCGATCGACCACGAATAGTGCGGACTGCTTGGCCTCAATAGATGTCGCTTTTTTGGGCATTGGCAGTGCCATTGATACCATGCGTTTGGTGGGCGAAGTATATCAATAAATACGTTGACAATGTCAACTAATAAACGTGTCGCGATCGATCCCTCTGACTGGATAACTCAGTCCGAAGCGGCAAGGCTTCGGAACGTCACCCGGCAAGCGATCGCTCGGCTAGTTGGCAATGGACGCCTCCGAATCCTTCAGATCGGCGGGCGATCCTTCGTCAACAAGGCCGATGTTCTCGAATTTCAGCCGCATCGCCCCGGCCGACCTAGGCGGGTGAGCCGTGACTGACGCGACCATTGCGGCAATCCGTGACCTATTATCCCAGTGCTCATCGGAACTACAGGAAACCTTGTTTCGAGAGCTTCGGCAACGCTATCAAATTCACGAGTTTGAAAGGATTATCGGTGCCCCAGCCGAGATGATCCTCGAGGCCGTACACCGGGCGCCAGAACTTACCCGTCGGATGCTTCGCGGGGTAATCGCAGATGCCGCGTTTCGGACCTTCGTGGTACCCACGATCACTCCCAGTGGTTGGCGCGATATCACACCCGAAGGTAATTTCGCTTTCGACTACAAACTAGAAGACGGGCAAGGTGCCATCACAGTCCAAGTGAAACTCCAGCGCAGCGAACGTGGCCAGCCCGTCGTTAGGAAGGGCTCCAGATTTGGATTCGCCGGTGAAGTATTCATAACTGAAACCCAAAAGACGCGGACTGGGACAGATGGCGATGACAATAAGACACGTCCATACCGATTCGGCGAGTTCGATATCCTTGCCGTCTCGATGCAGCCATCGACCTGCAGATGGGACCGCTACATGTACACGCTTGGACGTTGGCTACTGCCAAGCAACAAGAAGTCGGGCGAGATAGCGACGATGCAACCTGTAGCGCAGCTACCAAATGACTTTTGGACGAATGACTTCGCCGTCGCCGCCAAATGGTTTCGCACCGACGATGGTGGCAAGCGCATGAAACTGGCTTCGCCTGCGAAGGCTCGGTCGCGCAAGAAGGGTTCCAGGAAACGTCGGCCGAGCAGCCACCGCTTGAATTGATACGTGGACTGCCCGTTTGTATGTGAGCGAAATGGTTGGTGGTCACGTATGTATCAAATCACCGACTCGCGACGAGGTACTCGGAGTTTAGGATCGCCGAATGATTGCTGTCCGGGAGACGGCAGGAGAAGAGCGGCACCGCATACCGGTCAGACAGTGCGCCTCGCAACGACTTTCCCTTGGCTATTCTAGCCAGCCATGAATCCCCACGATGCAATACACCGCCGTCTCTTGCTGGCAAAGCACCTGTACTCCCGCGGGTCCACCATATTGCGAAGTGGCGGTATTTTCGATGCGGCAATTGCCGTTTCTTCTTTCCATGACGCTATCGAACTCGCTCTCGTAGCCGTTATCGATAATTTCGGTGGTGGCCGACCTGCGAAAGGTGGATTCATTGAGCTTTGGGATGCAGCGGGTGGTGCTGCTGTCGAAAACGGAGGTAAGAAGGCGCTTCCGCTGCGGTCAGACATGATCGCGATGAACGAGGCTCGCATTGGCTTCAAACACCTCGGCAACCGCGTTACAGCCGCGGATGGTGAGGGATTTCGACTAAGCACCGAGCAGATTCTCGTCTTCATTGCGACGGAATATCTCGGAATTGCGTTTTCCGACCTGACGCTAGCCAGCTACGTGCAAGTGCGTGATGAACGAATCTTGTTGGAATACGCGATTGATCGACTACATGCTGGTGACAAGAAGGCTGCATTGGATAAGTGTGGCGAGGCGTTGAAGCTCATGCGCGAAAGGGCCAGCGGGTTCTTCCAGCATGGGTGGCTGATAAATTATCCAGCCACCGTCAGAGACCCCGCAGTAGACGAGGCGGTTAAGTTCACAAAGGCCCAAATTGGTCATCTGACTCAGTATGTTCGCCACGTGGAGTCGTTGGTGATGGCCGGTCTTTATGGCGTGGCCCCCATGGACTTCTCGTTGGTTGAAAGCATGCTCAAATCGACAGGCGGCGACCTTCATGGGGTCGACGACTTTCCAGACGAATTAATAGTGAAAACCGTTGAGATCCTCGCCCTCTACTCCATTGGCATGTCTGACCGGCACAATCAGTTGGACGCCACGTTCGCTACTAATCTAAGCGGCATGCGAAATTGATATCTCTCAGCATCGAACACTAGGTGCTTCCCTCGCTCTTAAGGAGCGGGCGGATATTGGGTTGCGCCGCGGTTGCAGTTGTCGGGAGTCGCAAAGATAAACGAGGCTTGGGATCACCCGCGGTGGCACCGAGCGGAATGGACCGGGAAGGATTTTGGCCAGGGGTGAATCGAACACTCGACACTCGGATTTCAGTCCGATAGTCGAATACACACCACGCGCGCCTGCTTGCGGGCCCGCATAGGTCGCCGAAGCAGCGAACGGCAACGAAAGTACGCTCTCGCGCGGCGGCCATCGTGCTCCTGTCGCGGCGCGGCCCTTAGGCCTCCGCATTCAGCCGATCCGCCGGCGCCGAAACCTCAGGTAAATTCTTCGTTGAGGAAATGAACCGTGCGCTTCCAGGCCAGCGCCGCGGCCTCGGCATCGTAGCGGGCCGCGTTCGTGTCGTTGTGAAAGGCGTGCTCGACGCCGTCGTACATGTAGAGCTGGTACTTCGCGCCTGCCGCTTTCAGCTCCTTCTCAAATGTCGGCACGGCGGCGTTGATGCGCGCATCGAGCCCGGCATAGTGCAGGAGGAGCGGCACGCGCACGCGCGCGGCCTCCTCCGCCGCAGGCGGCATGCCGTAGAACACGACGGCGGCGTCGAGCTCCGGCGAATTCGCCGCGAGCCGCCCCGCCATCCCGCCGCCGCAGCAGAAACCGACGCAGCCGACCTTGCCGGTCGAATGCGGATGCGCGTCCGCGAACTTCACGGCGGCGACGTACATCGCGAGCGACTGCCCGGCGTCCAGCTCGCCGATGAGGCGGCGCGCTTCGTCCTCGTTCGCGGGCGTGCCGCCCTTGCCGCTCAGGGCATCCGGC
>DATFGJ010000179.1:0-4173 GCA_035249585.1 Lacipirellulaceae bacterium | reverse complement strand
CGCCAGAACTAACAAGGCCGCACCCGGCTCCGGAACGACGTGCAACAACATCGGAACACGAAGTGTCACGACTCCACGATGATTGGCGTAATCCACAAAGGCGGCTAATGTTCCATCTTGCGTAAGAAGCTGCAGTTCCGCGTGTGACAATTTCGGAGGCAATATCTGTCCGAAATTAATGCTGGCCGCAACTGTTCTTCCAATAAGCGGCCACACCGGCGGTATTGAATCGCACACAAGCGAAGCGTCGCAACTGAGGCAACAATTCACTTCCGCAGATTCTATGTCCGGGTGAATTTGGTAAAGCGAGCCAATGCCGTTCCTCCAGGCATAAGCAGTTCCATTCAGAAACGGCGCTTCGAGCGATACGACTTCTGAACCGATTGTGGCGGATGAAAGGCTATATAGCTTCGTGTACTGCGATGTGCCATCAAAAAAACGTGCGTTGTGTACTACCACAGCCGGTATTTGGGCCGAAAGTTGGCCGGAGGCCGGCTCGTAAATCAGTTTCGGACCCATAGAGAGGTCTAAAGGCACGTCGTTCCCAGCTCGCGGGGTTACGAAGATCCGCGAATCATGTGACTGCTCTATGCCGTCATAGGCAGTCAGGATGGCCGACCGGAGTCCCGCATGCGCAGTGAGAACACCCCTAAAGTAAGCGAAAGTAATGGCCAGAACAGCAAGCGCTATCCGCGACTTAGTTTGTCTCAGTGTCATTTTGGTCTCACGTCATTGCGCCTAGAACCGATCGCGCCTACCAATACACGTACCGCTGAAACAGGTCACTCTCGCGCGGCGGCAGGGCTTCGACGTCGGGAACAAGGTAGCGGTTGTCGTCCAGGTCGAGGAGCACCTTGCCGCGCTCGCCGAAGTCCTGCACCTGACTTTGGCTCCAGCGCATTGTAAAGCGGCGCGGGCCGTGGTCGGTGCGCACCTCGAAATTCAGGTGGCCGAGCTCTAGCTTGATCTGGTCGACGCCGGTGATCGTTTGCAGCCAGTAGCGGCGGGCCAGGGCGGCGCGCACCAGCGATTGGGCTTCGGCCGGCCACTCGTGGAGCCTGCGCAGGATGCCGATCTCTTGCTCCATCCCATCGCGCGTCCAGATGCGCAGGCTGATGTAGTCGTCTGGGTTCGTGGCGGGAAAGAGGTTCACGGCGAACACGCCGCGGTAAGTGACCGCGTCGTTCGGGGTGGCACTGGCTTCGCCAGTGTTCCGGATGCCAAGGGCTTGCAGGTGACGCGGCAATTCAGCTGCAAGTTGTTGCAGGCCCGAGCCGGTGTCGTCAACAACGCGCCGTTCCTCAGCAAGCAGTGGCGAAGCCAGTAGCACCTGAGCGTCGCCGAACATTGAGACTTCCAGCCCGCCACGCGTTGCGGTGGTGATCGTGGTGTCGCCCGGCATGAGCCAGTGTGGCGACAGAGTGGGAGAAGGGGAGAGGGGGAGAGGGGGAGAATCCTGCAATAGGCCATCTACACTGTCGTCGAGACGACGCGCGTCGCCCTGAATGCGCACGAGGTTCGCGTACTGGCCGTTCTGGGCGAGCAGCTCTTCGTGGCTTCCCTGCTCGACCAGCCGGCCGCGGTCGAAGACGAGGATGCGGTCGGCCTCGCGCAGCGTCGACAGCCGGTGCGCGATGGCGATCGTGGTGCGGCCGCGCGTGAGAGCGCGCAGGGCTGCTTGAATCGCCTGCTCGCTCTCGGCGTCCACGCTGCTCGTGGCCTCGTCGAGCACGAGAATCGGCGGATCGAAAAGGATCGCGCGGGCGATCGACAGCCGCTGCCGCTCGCCTCCGGAGAGGCCGGCGCCGCGCTCGCCGAGCCACGTGTCGTAGCCGAGTGGCGAGTTGAGGATGAAATCGTGCGCTTGGGCCGCCTTGGCAGAGGCGATTGCCTGCTCCGGCGTGGCTTCCGGCAATCCATAGACGAGGTTCTGCCAGATCGTGCCGCGGAACAGAAACGGCTCTTGCAACACGACACCGATGTGGCGGCGGAGCTGCTTGGAGGCCAACCGGCGCACGTCGACGCCATCGACCAGCACGCGGCCTTCGCACACGTCATAGAACCGGCACAGCAGGTTGACGAGCGTCGTCTTCCCGCTGCCGCTGCGGCCGACGATGCCGATCGTCTCGCCCGGTTGAATCTCGAAGTCGACGTCGCGAAGCACGGGCTGATGACGTTCGTATCCGAACGTCACGCGCTCGAAGCGGATGCCGCGGCCCTTGGTCACGGGTGTGGCACCGGCTTCGCCAGTGCTTTTCGTGCCTACGCCTTGCGGCTGAAACTCTGGTTCGGCTGCAAGCTGTTGCGACCCGGAACTCATGCCTTCGACAACCCGTGATTCATCGACCGGCACTGGCGAAGCCAGTGGCACCCGACTAATTGGCGGCAGCTCGACCGGGTTCTCTGGGTCCGTCGTCTCCACCGGTGTGTCGAGCAATTCGAAGACTCGCTGGCAGCCCGTGAGAAAATTAGTAAGCCAGGTCGTGAACTGCGAGAGCGTGGCCAGCGGCGTATAGAACATCGCCAGGTACGCGAGGAACGCCATCAGCGAGCCGAGTGTCATCGTGCCGGCCAGCACGTCGCGCCCGCCGATGTACCACACGATGAGGCCCCCTAAGCTGAAGATGAGCTGCATCGTGGCCGAGAACGCGGCCGTCGAGTAGTCGACGCGCATCCGGCAGTTTCGCAAGTAATCGCTGATGCGGTTGAACCGGCCGTACTCGCGCTCTTCCTGCGCAAAGGCCTTCACCACCCGAATGCCCGAGAGCATGCCCGTGAGCATGCCGGCCTGCTTGCTGCTGGAGTCCCAATAGCGATAGTGCTTGGGGTGCACGCGCTTCCAGAAAAAGATGCTGCCGGCGATCACGAGCGGGGCCGGAATGAGCGTATACACGGCGAGCTTGGGGTTGAGCGTGAACAGCATCACGCCGACGGCGGTTACTTGGACAATTTGTAATAGGAAGCCGCCGGTGATCTGTTGCAGCAGGCTCTGGATGACCTCGCTGTCGTAGGCTACGCGGCTGGTGAGCGAACCGACCTGGTGGCGGTCGTAGTAGTTGAGGCCAAGCGAATGAAGTTTTTCCACCAGCCGGCCGCGTAGATCGAACGTCAGCGCGACACCGACGCGCGTCGCCATGCGGCCCTTCGCAAAATTCACGGCGCTCAAGACCAGCCGAGCACAGGCCAGCGCCGACACCACGACCAAGAGCGCGGAGAAGAGCCCTGCCGTGTCGGGCGCAGCCTGGCCGCCACGGAGGATATGGTCGACCATGTATTGCTGCAGCTTGGGAGGCACGAGCTCGGCGGCCACGGCCACGAGCATCAGCCCGCACATGGCCAGCGCCGTTCGCCGGTGCGGCCAGAGCATTTGGAATAGCCGCCCCAGGATCGCCTTGCGCGGAATGCAGCGGGGGCACGACTCGCCCGCCACGGGCAGCCGCTGCCCGCACTTCGGGCAGTGCGTCACTGCGGGCGCAGGCTCCTCGGTTTGCTCCTGCGGCGTACCGGTGCGCAGCCCTTCCAGATACCGGGCCAGCCGCCCGAAGCGGTCGGCATCGGTGTTCGGAAAGCGCGCCAGGTCGACCCAATAGTCGTCGACGTACGCTTGCAAGAAGCCCGAGCCGATGGCGCCCTGGGTACGAAACTCGCGCACCTCGGAGACGGGCACGTAGGTTTCGACGGTTATGACTGGTACGGCATCTGTAGCCGGGGTCTGCGACCCCGGCAGCGCTTGGCCGGCCTCATAAAGGCCGTCTACAGCCGTCTCTCGCACCGCCGTCACGTTATCCTTTGTGACAACGATCCAACTTCGTTCCGGCCGGCCCGATAGCGACAAATCACTGTGCGCGGCCAGAAGCAGCGGCACCCCATTCAAGCCGCGGCGGTCTAGCTCCTCGTACACCGCGCGCGGCAATTCTTCCTTGAACATCTCTCTCGAAGAAACTCCCCGGGTAGTGCGACTAGCGCGTCGACGCAAGCGGCAACTGATAGCAAATGAGCTGCCTGCCGGCCAGAGCAAAGGTCGCGATAGCATCTGCCAAAAAAACTTGCCGCATTGCCGGCAGGGGCAATGCGGCCGATTTGCCATCCAACTGAGTGCTCCGGTCAGCCACCGCATGCCGCTCGAGGGTTCGACGGCACGATGGTAATTTGGGGCGTCCGATGCCGCCGCCT
>DATFGJ010000178.1:0-3108 GCA_035249585.1 Lacipirellulaceae bacterium | reverse complement strand
GATCGCGAACGTCGTGCGGAAGCTCGAGTCGACGGACCGCCCAAGGCGAAGTTCTACAGCTTCATGGTCCGCACGGCCATCCCCGGCGGCCGCCTCACCAGCGACCAGCTTTTAGCCGAGCTCGACCTGTGCGATGAGGTCGGCAACACGACGCTGCGCATCACAACAAGGCAGGGGCTGCAGCTGCACGGCGTGTTGAAGAAGGACCTCAAACGAACCATCAAGCGCATTAATGAAGTCCAGCTCTCGACGCTGGCCGCGTGCGGTGACGTGAAGCGCAACGTCATGTGCACGCCCTGCCCATATAACAGCGACCCCGTGCACGAGCAGATGTACGCGCTGGCCGGCGAGCTAGTGAAGCAGCTCAATCCGCGCACTCGGGCCTATCATCAAATCTGGCTCACCAACGGCGAGACTGGTGAGAGCATTGACGTCGGAGAAGTCGGTATTGCGCCTGCCGACCCAGCCGGCCCGGCCGTTCCCGGCGACGATCCGGTCGAGCCGATCTATGGCAAGACGTATCTGCCGCGTAAGTTCAAGTTGGCCATCGGCCTGTCGGGTGACAACAGCGTTGACGTGTACGCCAACGACATCGGCCTCTTGGCAATTTGCGAAGACTGGAACGTCGTGGGCTACAACGTGCTCGTGGGCGGCAGTTTCGGCGTCACGCCCAGCGCGAAGAAAACATTTCCGGCCGTGGCCATGCCGATGTGCTACATCGAGGCCGGTCGCGTGGTCGATTTATGCATCGCCATCGTGAAAGTGCAGCGCGATTTCGGCAACCGCTCCGATCGCAAAGTGGCCCGCATGAAGTACCTCATCCACAACTGGGGCCTGGCGCGCTTTAAATCCAAGGTCGAGGAATATTTCGGCGACACGCTTGCGCCGCTGCGGCCGATCGGCGTTCACGGCTTCAACGACGGCATGGGCTGGCACGAACAGGGCGACGGCCGCTGGTTCTACGGCCTCAACATCGAAAACGGCCGCATCAAAGACACTGAGACGATGAAGCTCAAAACGGCGCTGCGCGAGATCTGCACGACGTTCCGCCCGCCGTTGCGGCTGACTCCGCACCAGAGCATCATCTTTTGCGATATCGGGCCCGACGACCGCGGCCGCCTCGAGGAAATTCTGCGCCGCCACAACGTGCCGCTCACCGAGGATTACACGGCCGTGCGCCGCTGGTCGATGGCCTGCCCCGCCTTGCCCACGTGCGGACTGGCCGTTGCCGAAAGTGAGCGGGTCATGCCATCGATCATTGATCAGCTGGAAACGGAACTGGTAAAGATCGGCTTGCAAAACGAAGTCTTCACCACGCGCATGACTGGATGCCCCAACGGCTGCGCCCGCCCCTACAACTGCGACATCGGCCTGGTGGGCAAAACCAAGGACAAATATACGGTCTTTCTCGGCGGCCGGCTGCTTGGCGACCGGCTCAACTTCATCTACAAGGATCTGGTGCCGACCGACGAAGTCGTGCCCACACTTGTCCCGGTGTTCCGCTACTTCAAAGAATCCCGCCAGAACGGCGAATCGCTCGGCGACTTCTGCCACCGCGTCGGCAAGGACGCTCTCGTGGCGCATTGCGGCGGCCAAGTGCCGACCAATGGCGAAGTTCTATAAATTCACGCTCGCGTGATTTAAAATAGCGGCACGATTCTTTTTCTTCCAGTCGTTGCAAAGCATTGGTCCCGGCACGTCGCGAGCCACTTCATGCCGATTCTCACTCAATGCACCCATTGCCAGGAGCGATATCGAGTCTCCAGTACTGCGCTTGGCAAGCAGGCCAAATGTGCGAAATGCGGCCAGAGATTCTCCGTAGCGGAGATGAAATCAAATACCGCGGCCGGCGCCGTGAATCTTGCAAAAGCGGGAGTTGCGGCGCCGTCGCAGGCTGCTCAGCATAGGACGAAGCTGGCACCGGCACCGCCGCCTGCCAAGGCAAGGCCATCCGCATCATCCGCCGGCGTCAAGACATCGTCGCCCGCCGCAAAACCGCGAGGCCGACTTACCGAGAAGGAGTTGTTCGCTGCTTTCCGCGAGCCGTTCTCACGCGCCCGGCCACGAATCTCTTATCGCGTCGGCATCCTCTTGATCACGCTGACGATGGTCATCCTGCCGCTGACGTATCTGGCGTTCATTGGGCTCGTTGGCTATGGCGTGTACTACCATGCGGTGAATCACACGTGGCTGCTCGAAATGGGCCACGGCCGATCGCGAGCGTTCATTGCGCTCACTTACGCTGCGCCCCTCATCGCCGGGCCGATCGCAGTGTTTTTCATGTTCAAGCCGCTGCTCGCGCAGCCCAGTCGGCAACAGCGTTCCCGTTCACTGCGTCGCGAGAGCGAACCCCTTTTGTTTGCCTTCATCGATCGCATTTGCGAAGAAGTCGGTGCACCGCGCCCGAAGCGGATCGACGTCGACTGCACCGTGAACGCTTCCGCCAGTTTCCGCCGCGGCATCCTCAGCATGCTTGGCCGCGACCTGGTGTTGACGATCGGCTTGCCACTGGCGGCCGGATTGACGGCGCGCGAGTTCGGCGGCGTGATGGCCCACGAATTGGGCCATTTTGCGCAAGGGCTGGGAATGCGACTTAGTTATTTGGTCCGATCGATTGTCGGCTGGTTCATCCGCGTGGTGTACCAGCGAGATCAGTGGGACGACTGGCTCGACGAGACGGCGGAAGAACTTGACATTCGAGTCGGCTGGATTTTTCTCGTCGCAAAATTGTTCGTGATCGTTGGTCGCGGGATCTTGTGGGTCCTGTTTCACATCGGCCTCACGATCAGCGGGATTATGCTGCGCCAAATGGAATTCGACGCGGACGGCTATCAATGTCGCTTTGCGGGAAGCTCGTCCCTTGGTTCAACGATGAAAAAATTGCATCTATTGAACGGCGCCGGAGCCGTCGCCCAAATGCAGCTGTCGGCCAGTCTCGATCTGCGCAAACTGGTCGATAACTATCCCGGCTTGATCGCCTATCATGCGCGAAAGATGGCGCCCGAAGCGCTCCCGCACATCGAAAAGGAGATCCACGGTTCGAAAACGGGCTGGTTCGACAGCCATCCGGCCGACAAGGATCGGATCAAAGCCGCGGAAAAACTGGCC
>DATFGJ010000177.1:0-3035 GCA_035249585.1 Lacipirellulaceae bacterium | reverse complement strand
GCCGGATGGACGGCAAAACAATTGGTACAAGTACATTTACGACTTCAACTCCTATAAGCCGAATACAGGCTTGCCGCGAGACAACGAAGCAATTCTCGGGGCGACAACACTCGAAGAAACTGGGTTGGCATCATACGACTTCACGCTGCGCTATTACGACGTGCAGGGAATCGACACGACAAGTCTCAGCAACACAGACGTACTGGTTACGGGCCCCAACGGGTATAGCCAGCTAGCCACGCTGGTGGACATTGGGCCACAACAAGCCACAACGGCCGGCACCGCCCGAACGGTTCGCTATCGCGTGACATCGCCGAGCGGGCCTTGGGATTCGGACGATTCAGGTTTCTATGCGGCAAGTTTGCAAGCGAACCAGGTTCGCGATACGACCGGCGTCTTTCTCCCGCCAGCGGTTTTGGGCAGTTTTCAGGTAAGCATTCCAAATGCGGCGGCTATCGACGTGGGATCGATGCTCGCCGAAGGCGAGGCATCCGTTGTTGCGACGACCTGGGACATCGGCAGTCCGCTGGCTATCTTTGACGGCAATCCGACCAGCTTGTATCGCACACAGAACATTAATCCGGCGGTGGTCACACTGACGTCCAATGTGCCTCTGACAGTCGACGGGTTTCGCATCTATTTCCTGGGAGGGCCTCACAATTGGACCGTTGAATCGGCAAATTCGCTGGCCGATTTGAACGGTCACAGCGGCTCGTATCGGCTTCTGACGAATGTCTCGGCCACGCCATCGGACATGTTTGCCCAGGTATCGCTGGGCGCTTCGGTATCTGCGACGCATTTTCGACTAACTGCCCAGCGGCTTACGGGCGACAATTACGTCCATATCACTTCTTGGGACTTGTTGGGCGCCTCGGAGCCGGATGTGGCATCGCCAACCGCGGCGCTCTTGTCGGCTGTGCCGGAAGTAACCGGCGGATCCACAACGAGTTTTGTTGTTCGTTACGCCGACGACCGTGCGATCATGAATCGCAGCATCAACTACGGCGACATCCAGGTGACAGGACCAAACGGGTTCGTCCAAACGGCCGCGTTTTACGGTGTCGATGTGAATGCGAACGGGCCGACCCGGGACGTTACGTATTTTGTTTCAGCGCCTGGCGGAAAGTGGGACCACTTTGAGAACGGCACGTATGCGATCCATGTTGTTGCGGACCAAGTCTCCGACGTGTCTGGCAAACAAGTCGCGGCAGTTACCATAGGAAGCTTCACCGTCAACGTTCCACCAATCCAAACACGGCCGCCCGACGACATGACGGAGCTAAACGCCAGCGATTGGTTCGCCTTCGCGGTGGCCGCGGCCGCCGAGACAAGTGACGACACAGTGCGCAAAACGCTCGGCGCAAGCTCCGTGCGTTTTAATACCACGGGCGGGTTTGACACCTATCTGCGTTACGAGCCTGCTTCCGGCACGCTTTGGGATCTTACGGGCGCCGATCAGTTCCATTTCGATGTGTACGCCGAGAACCCCAGCCCGTTTGATTTTCAGGAAGAACCGATCGTAAGGTTTATCGATGTGGATGGCGACGCGATGGAGTTTCGATATTGGCGGAATAACTCGCCTCATCCACTGTGGAACACTGCAATTGGAGCTTGGTTGCCGCAGGTTATCTTCATCAAATCCTCAGACCAGCCAGCGACCGGTTGGCGTGGCACTGCGATCGGCACGCCCGATTGGTCGCGGATGAGCACCGTGGAAATTCATGCCGATACATGGGACGCCGGGTTTACCATGTGGTTCGACCGCATGGGCTTCAATTTGCCGCCAGGCGGAGCTGCTGCCTCGACGGCGGCGGCCAACTTCGTCAACGAGGACTCTGACTCGTTCTTCAGCGTGCTCGATCGTAGCGCCCCGAGCGCGCGGCCCACTAGATTCATTCGCGTCCGCGGCATATTCGATGATTCGAGCGACCGACACGCAGCGATTGTTGCTTGGCTGGTGGCCCGTAATTTCGTGGCAGGCGAGCGTGCCAGCGACGCGGAGTTAGTTGACACGGTGTTCGAGGACTTGGTTTCTGAATCTATTGCGTCGCCGACTGCAATTGCGGAATTTGCGGCGGTTGACATTTCACCATCGAACCGAATTCCCTCACGACACGTTCGCTTGTTGAGCCGGTTCAGATAGTCCCGCCGTGCTGCGCTTTGCTCTTTAGGGCCGCCGTATTTTCGTCGATGCTGCGAAGTTCGTCACCGTAGCGCAGATCGCCGGCTGAGAAGCACAGCAATGTCCCGGCCCGTCACACAGCCTCGTACGACCACGGTGAGCGCATCTCGCGAGCCAGGTGCTGGTTGGCATCAGCGCTATCGCCGGTAAATCGCTCGCTGTCAGGATCCCACGAGAGCTTGCGTCCCGTGCGAATGGCGATGACGCCGAGGTGGCAAACAGAGACCGAACGATGGCCGACAGCTGGTTCACAGACGGGCGCCTTTCGCGTGCGGACGCAGTCGAAGAAATTGCCCATGTGATCGTTGCTCGTATACAAGCGCTCCGCGCTGGCCGGCAACTCGGTTTTTAAGAGGTCCGGATCGCTGGCATCGATCTTGCCGCGCGTGACGAAAATCCAGCCGTCGCTGCCTTCGAATGTCACGCCATGCGGAGGCTCATTTGGCCGCGTTGGTGTTTTGACCGCACCGGTCGGGCCATTGAGCTGCGTGCTTGCCGTGCGCTGCGTCACCCCGTTGGGATATGTGAAATGCACCTCATACTCACTGGGCGCGGTAAACCCGCCGGAAATAGGTTCGACTAGCGCCTTGCCCTCGACGGTGGCTGGTCCTTGTAGCCCCAGCCCCCACAGCGCAATGTCGTTATGATGTGCTCCCCAATCGGTCATTGTCCCGCCTGAGTAGTCGTACCAATACCGGAACGAGAAGTGACATCGCTCCGGAACATACTCCGTTGCCGGAGTCTGACCTTGCCAAAAATCCCAATCCAGACCATCCGGCACCGGCTTGGTGCTGAACGGCCCGCCGTAGAGGCCGCTCGGCAAAATAACCTGCACATGCTTGACCTTGCCGAT
>DATFGJ010000176.1:0-3328 GCA_035249585.1 Lacipirellulaceae bacterium | reverse complement strand
CAGGTCGGTGCACTGGGCGGCAGCCCGCAGCAAGATGTCGATCGCTTTGACGCGCCGCATCGTCGCCATTGTGCCGATGACGAACGCGCTCGCGGGGATGCCGAACTGCCCTAAAGCAGCCCGTCCGGGCCGCTTCGCCGGTGGCATGTGCATCGTGTTGTACGTCACCCAACAGCGATTCGCGCCTACGCCCGATGTAATCATTGCTTGGCGAACTGCTTCCGACTCGCAGGCATGCGCATCCACGAGTGGGTGCAAGTAGCTGATCCAGTCGCCGGCGTTCAGACGGGCGAGCATCGCGGTAATTCCGCGAAACGACACGATGCGCGGCCGGCCGGGCATGCCCGTCGCCGCCAGAACAACATGCGCCAGCGCGCGCCCATAAAAAGCGTGCACAACATCTGGACGATACCGCGCGATCACCCGCCGCAATTGCCAGGCGGCTCGCAGATTGAGTTTGGCTCCGCCAGCGTAATACGTCGGCTCAACGAGCACAGGTGGCGGCACCGTCGAAAAGTGATGTCGTCGAGGCCAGACTAGCGAAACGTCAATGCCCTGAATCGCTGCCAGGCAATCTGCCAGCGACGGTTTCGCATTGATCAGCAGAAGTTTCATGAAACTACGCCGCGTCCA
This sequence comes from Lacipirellulaceae bacterium, assembly GCA_035249585.1. Classification (GTDB taxonomy): domain Bacteria; phylum Planctomycetota; class Planctomycetia; order Pirellulales; family Lacipirellulaceae; genus JABDGM01. Next base: position 2,695 of record DATFGJ010000176.1, on the reverse strand, counting down.
TTACGATCTCTTCGTGCAGCGCCTGCCGAACCGCGGCATAGACCCTTTCGACTGTCAGTTCCCGCATGCAGCGATGATGCCCAAGCGGGCACACGCGCGCCATGCACGGCTGGCATTCAAGCCCCAGCGACAAGCTCATCTCGCCCGAATAATTTGTGGCGGTTGCCGCCGGATCGGTCGGGCCGAAGAGCGTCACGACCGGCCTGCCGAACGCGATCGCGATATGTCGCGGGCCGCTGTCTGTCGACACCACAACGCGACTGCGCCGGATGCAGGCCTTCGTAAGCCCTATCGGCAACTCATCGAATCGCGCCAAGCTGACAACTCGCGGGTCGCCCGAGCGCGTTTCGATTTCCCTGGCGATCGCCCGCTCGGCTGGCCCGCAATTTACCAACACCCACGAGCGGCCGTCGGCCACAATTCGCCGGGCAAGCTCGGCAAAATGGTCGGCCGGCCAGCGCTTCGCCGCGCCATAAGCGCCGCCCGAATTCAGCAGGACGACTCGTTCGCCCGGCGGCAGCCCGAGTGTTTCCCAGGCCATATCCGCGGCTCGCTCGTCGGCCGCCGTTGTCTTCAGCTCCAAGCGGCGCGATTCAATCTTGGCACCGGCGGCCGAAGCAAGCTGCAGATAGCCATCGATCGTCGCCAGCGGCGCTCGCGGCCGCGGCAAGCGTTTCGTCAGCAGCCACGAACGCATTTCTCCGGCGTAACCAATCCGCTCCCGCGCGCCGCTACGAAACGCCATCCAAGCGGTCCGCAGCGAATTGGTCAGCAGCACGATGTGGTCGAGCTCGGCGCTGCGAAGCTGTTGATAGACATCGCGACTGGCAACTGGAAAGCGGCCTGAGTGCTTTTCATACAAAATCGTCGCGTCGAGCCAGTTGGTGCCGGAAAGGATTTCAGACACATATGGCCGCATGATTCCGATCAGCCGCCCTGTCGCGCCGACCATTTGGCGCAGGGCACAAATCGCCGGCGTGGCCATCACCACGTCGCCGAGCCAGTTCGGAAGGAAAATACCAAGCTGCACGCCGATACTCGCCCGGTTGGATGCCTGCCGCACGGCCCGGATGCTACCAGTCGGCCGGTGAAGCGCATAGCTTAACTTCAGATGGCGAAACAAGTTGCTAGCACGCCTCGGTTCGGGATTTCAGGTCGCCCTTGCCGTGACCGTTCGCATCGCCGGCTCTTATCCCGCGAACCAAAAAATATTAGTCGCGCGTCTTGACTACAGTACAAATGTACGTAGATTAACGTACAACTGTACTGATACGCAGACGAGACACGGTGAGGCAGAAACGATGTCCAAGCGACCCCCAATTTCGCGAGGCGAGCTGGAAGTGGCGCGAGCCGTGTGGGGCCTCGGTGAGGCAACCGTCGGCCAGGTGTATGACGCCCTCGCGGAGCGCAAGGACATCGACTATTCCACCGTGCAAACGTATCTGCGGCGCTTGGAGGCGAAAGGCTACCTGAAAACTCGCCGCCAGGGTCGTAACAAACTCTATTGCCCGCGCGTAGCCGCCGGGCAGGTCGTCCGCGAGGCGATCAACGACCTCGTCGAGCGGCTATTTGATGGGGAACCGCTCGCGCTCTGGCAGCATCTAATTCAAGAACGAGGCATCACGGTCGAGGAAACCCGTCAGCTTCGGCAGCTACTCGAACAGTGGGAGGCGGAGCAAGATGATCGTTGAAAGCGGCAACTGGTCGGCGCTCGTCTGGACCCATATCTGGCAGATCGGATTACTCGGCTGCTTTGTGGGCTGCGTCAATTTATTCCTCGCGCGTCGCTGGCCGCATCTGGCCTACGCGCTGTGGATGGTTGTCTTGGTGAAGTGCTTTGTGCCGCCAATTGGCAACTGGCCCGTCAATATATTAGGTCGCCTGACTCCCGCAGCAGCAAGCGCACCCAGCGGTACTCGAAGCAGCGATCGAGCGCTGAGTCGTAAAACCACCGCTGCGCAGAACGTGACACAGGCCGCAACAGTTCCTGCAACATCAGGCGAACTTACTGAGACGGAAAGTCTCGCGGCGCCTCAAGCTGCCCATGCTGATTTTGTTGCTAAACGGTCGCTCCGATCGCTGGCAGATAGCGCAGCGCCCCTCGTTTGGCTATGCGGAAGCGTTTTGCTGTGTGGCATTGCGATCGGTCGCGGAGGCGAAGTTCATCGGCGCCTGCGACGAACGTCCTCCCTGCCTTCGGATGATGTGTTGTCGCTCGTGGAGCAAATCTCCGATCGACTCGGCTTGAAGCATGGCACGCGCGTCCTCGCGACATCGACGGACATCGGCCCGATGGTCGTCGGCATACGCCGGGCGACCATCTATCTGCCGGAAACGCTTTTGCACGAGCTGCGTCCACCGCAGCTGGAAGCAATGCTCACGCACGAGCTTGCCCACGTGCGTCGCCGCGACACCTGGGTTGCCGCCCTGCAGCTCGCCGCTCAAACGCTGTGGTGGTTTCACCCCGTGGTGTGGTGGATGAATCGCCAGCTCGTCCGCGAACGCGAACGCTGCTGCGATGAAGAGGTCGTGGTCAATTTGCAAGGAAAGCGGGCGCAATATGCCCGTTCGCTGCTAAACGTTCTGGAAGCAAAGCACCGGCTCGAGCCGCTGTGGGGATACCCGGCGGTGCGCCCGGTGGAACTCACACGTCGACGATTGGAGGAAATCATGAAACGAAAGAGTATGGTACACG
>DATFGJ010000175.1:0-13359 GCA_035249585.1 Lacipirellulaceae bacterium | reverse complement strand
GATGCGCGGATTCCCTGAATCGTGCCGCAGAATTCGATTTCGTTGCCGCTCGTCGAGGCGGCCAGCCAAGTGGCTTCCGGCAGGAAGCCGTCTTTGAGACTGATTTCCTGCATCAGGCGATAGCAGCCGTCGAAGTCGCTGAGGCATGTGAACACGCCCGCGTCGATCTCGTGACGAAAGCTTTGGAACTTCGCTTCGGCGTGATCGGCTAGTCGATCCGGATGCCAAGCCAGCAGCCGGTAGCCGGGCGGAACAAACAGCGGCACAAAACGCTGGCCGCGCAAGTCGATTTCCATCCGGTAGCGTTTGAAGTAATTGACGCTCATCGGCGGCGTGAATTGCAGCGACGCGAGAACGATCGAAGCGCAGAATTGGCCTCGTAAAAATGTACCGCCAGACCGATCGTGGGTCAAATTTTCTTTAGGCACCGCAACGACTTACGTCGCAATGACTCCGTTCGAGTGGTTGGGCGGCGCTACGCAATGCGGGATCGAAAACCGATGCGCAAGTCGATTCTCGCGATTTGCCTAGCGCAAATTTGCCAGACGTTGGCTCACTCGCTCGACCCGGACGGGCGGCGTCACTGCCATTGACACGCGATAGCGGGGCACAGACAATTTTTGATGAGTCAAAAAGTTGGCGGTCAGGCGGGCGGACCAATCACTTCTCGTGGCTCGCCGCCAAAATCGGCTTTTACACAAACTGAGTACTATTGCCATGTTACGATTACTGCGTAACTCTGATTTGTTGGTTTTCTCGGTGATTGCCGCGGCGGCCCTGGGCTGTCGGTCTGGCGCGGATCAGCCATCCAAACCGCCAACCGTCCATAGATTCACCGGCGAATATCCAATTCAGGTCGTTTGCACCACGGGCCCGGTGAGCGACATGCTGAAAGCACTTGGCGGCGAGCATCTTGAAGTGACTGGGCTCATGGGGCCGGGCGTTGATCCGCATTTATACACAGCCGTGACGGCTGACATTGAGCAGCTCAGTTCGGCCGACATGATCTTCTACAACGGCCTGCACCTGGAAGGCCGCATGGCGGAGCTATTCGAAAACCTTGCCGATTCGAAGCCGACCTATGCAGTCACCCACGCTCTTGTCGAAGCCAAGGACGCGCGTCTTCGCAAGCCGCCCGAGTTCGAGGGCTATTACGATCCGCACGTATGGCACGATCCGAACCTGTGGAAAGGATGCGTGGAATACGTCGCCGACGTGCTTGCCGAATTCGATTCCGAGCATCGGGAAGACTACGCCAAGAATCGCGACGCCTATATCGCGCAGCTCGACGACGCCGATCGCTATGCACGCGAGCAACTTGGCGCGATTCCCGCCGACCAGCGGGTCCTCGTCTCGGCGCACGATGCCTTCAATTACTTCTGTGAGACCTATAAGCTGACCTCGAAGCCGCTCAAGGGCGTGAGTACTGAAGATGAAGTCACCATCGGGCGGTTGGAAGAAGTTGCGGCCTACCTGGTGGAGCACAAGGTCAGGGCCGTGTTCGTGGAATCAGCGGTAAAACCAGAAATCCTCAATTCGTTGATCGACGCGTGCCGCCGGCAGGGCCATGACGTGCGCGTCGGCGGCGAGCTGTATGCGGATGCCCTTGGGCCAGCAGGTTCCGGCGCCGACAATTATCTGGGCATGATCAAGGCGAATGTCGACACAATTGTTTCGGCGCTGAAATGAACGGGCCGCTTGAAGATTTCTCGTCATGATTAAAGAAGCGTCGTCGACGGGCGAACGGATCGAAGCGAACTCGCCCGCGCTCGAAATCCACGACATGACGGTGGCTTATCACCGCAAGCCGGTGCTATGGGACATTGATCTGGTCGTGCCGGAAGGAAAGCTGGTGGGAATTGTCGGCCCGAACGGCGCCGGCAAAACGACGCTCATCAAGGCAGTGCTCGGTTTGCTCCCGCTGGCGAGCGGCAAAGTGGAAATTTACGGCAAGCCGTTTGGCGAACAGCGGCATCTCATTGGCTACGTGCCACAACGCGAAAGTGTGGATTGGGATTTTCCCGTCACGGTGCGCGACGTCGTCCTCATGGGCACCTACGGACGATTGGGCTGGATTCGCCGGCCCGGTCGAGCCGAACGCGAAATCGCACGCGAGTGCCTGGAACAAGTCGGCATGAACGAATTCGCCAAGCGGCAGATTCGGCAGCTCTCCGGCGGCCAGCAGCAGCGCGTGTTCCTGGCCCGCGCTCTGGCCCAGGACGCCAAAGTTTATTTCATGGATGAGCCATTTTCAGGCGTCGATGCGGCGACCGAGGCGGCGATTATCGAACTGCTGCAGAAGCTGCGCTCGCAAGGCAAAACCGTGTTTGTCGTCCATCACGATTTGCAAACGGTGCGCAGTTACTTCGACTACGTGATTTTGCTCAACATGCGGCTGGTCGCTTGCGGGCCGACCGCAACAACTTTTACGCCAGCGATGCTGCACGAAACCTACGGCGGGCGGCTCACGATCCTCGATGAAGCGGCCGAGGCCGTGCGCCAGCGGGAGCCGATTCGATGATCGGCGGCTCGATCACCGCGAACATCATGCTCGGCACGGCCCTACTGGGCGCGACCGCGGGAGTGATTGGCACTTTCGCCGTGTTGCGCCGTCGCGCACTCGTCGGCGACATGCTTTCTCACGCCGCGCTGCCCGGCATCTGCCTGGCCTTCCTTGTGATGAATAGTCGGAATCGGCTTGGCCTATCCATTGGCGCATTGGTGACAGGCCTGCTCGGCATTGTGCTGGTCGGGGTGATTACGCGGTGGACTCGCACGAAGGAAGATGCAGCGATCGGCATTGTGCTAAGCACCTTTTTTGGAGCGGGCGTCGTGCTGCTGTCGAAGATCCAGCAGGATCAGTCCGGCAATCAGGCCGGCTTGGGTACGTATCTCTTCGGTGAGACGGCGAGCATCTCGCGCAGCGATATTCAGCTCATCGCGGGAATGGCCGCGGTTTGTTTGGTTATCGTCATCCTTTTATTCAAGGAGTTCGAACTTCTTTCGTTCGATAGTGACTTCGCCACGTCGCAAGGCTGGCCCGCGCTCGCGCTCGACCTCTTGATGATGGGCACGCTTACCATCGTGACCATCGTAGGCCTGCCGATTTGCGGCGTGATCCTGATGGCGGCGCTCATCATCCTGCCCGGTGCGGCAGCGCGGTTTTGGACGAATCGCCTGGGGCCCCTGCTCGTGATCGCGGGAATATTTGGCGGCGCGTCGGGCATGATCGGCACGTTTTTGGCCTCGCCGCTTCCAGAGCGATGGTTTGGCAGCGAGAGAGTCCGCGCGCTGCTCAACGCAAGCCTGCTGCCGCCGGGGCCGCTCATTGTGCTCTCGGCAGCGGCAATATTTCTGTTTTCGTTGCTGTTCGCCCCGCGCCGCGGCATCGTGGCCGAGAATCTCGCCGAGTTGCGGCTGCGAATCCGCATCAGCCGCGAGCACATGCTGCGCGCCCTCTATGAACTGAGCGAGCCACAGCTGCCCAACCGGCCGCAAATTGACGAAAAGACCCTTCTCGCTCAACGCCATTGGAGCAATTGGGTGCTGAACTGGTGGCTATGGCGATTCAGCGCGCAAGGCTTGATTGAGCGCGACCGCGAGACGGCGCAGCTGACGCCGGCCGGCCTGGCGGCCGCCGCCCAAGTGACGCGCACGCACCGCTTATGGGAGCTGTTCCTGGTCGAAAGCGCGGGCATCGCGAGCGACCACGTCGATCGTGACGCCGACGATGTCGAGCATATGCTGCCCGCGCCCCTGATCCGCAAGCTTGAAGCGCGACTGGCCGCGTCCGGCCGAATGCCCGTCGTGAGCCAAATCGTTCCCGAATCGCCGCACGAATTGCTTTGAATAAATACACACGTTGATTTGCATGGATTTACTCGCACAATTTGACTGGTGGCAACCGTTCACATCGCGGAACGGCTTGAGCATCATGCTCGTCGGCGCCGTGACTAATGTCGCGTGCGCACTTGTCGGATGTTACCTGGTGCTGCGGCGGATGAGTCTCATGGGCGACGCGATTGCCCACGCCGTTTTGCCCGGGTTGGTACTCGCGCTGCTCTTATCCGGCAGCATGAATATATTGCCGTTGTTTCTGGGGGCTGCCGCCATTGGGCTCTTGACCACCTTTCTCACGCAGACGCTTCACCAGTACGGCCGCGTGCCGGCCGACGCGAGCATGGGCGTTGTTTACACATCGCTGTTCGCCATTGGAGTCGTGCTGCTCAAAAGTTACGCAGGACAGCTTCATTTCGACGTGCAGTGCGTGTTTGAAGGTTGGCTGGGATTCGCGGGAATGCGCCGGTTCAGCTTTGCCGGCTTGGAGCTGCCGATGCAGCTCCGCACCGTGGGTCCGGTCGCGCTGATCAACTTGGCGGCCATTCTTCTCTTCTGGAAGGAGCTGAAGGTTTCCTCCTTCGATTCACCGTTCTCGACGCTGATCGGTATCTCCGCGACGCTCATGCACTATTTTCTGATGGCCCTCGTGGCCGTGACGACTGTCGCTTCATTCGAAGCTGTCGGCTCGATTCTAGTGGTCGCAATGCTGATCGCTCCGCCGGCCACCGCGCATCTGTTGTGCGACCGGCTCGGGCGCATGATCGTGGTCGCATGCGTGGTCGCGATCGTTGCGTCGGTCGTCGGCTACTGGTTCGCGCTTCCCGGCATTTTCGCCGAACGCGGTGTTTCGCCGGCTGGCGCCATGGCGTGCGCGGCGGGCGGCATGTACGGGCTCGCCGTGCTATTCTCGCCGCAGTATGGCATCATCAGCAAGCTCGTGCGGAATTTGCAAACGGCCCTGCGCATTCTGCGCGAGGATTTGCTCTTGATGCTCTATCGCGTCGAAGAAGTGGACTCGTCAAAGCGCATGCGGCCCAGCGAAGCGGTGGACGCTGTTGGCGGCGGATGGCTCGCGCGCTTGGCCCTCGCCATGCTGCGCCGGCGCGGCAGGCTCGAATTGCGCGACGGCCGGCTACACATGACCGACGACGGCCGCTGGCGCGCGGCCCGCCTGGTCCGCGGCCATCGCCTCTGGGAGACCTACCTCGTCAAGCACTTGGGACTGCCGTTGGACCACGTTCACGCCCCGGCCGACCGTGTCGAGCATTACATCCATCAACCGCTGCGCGAAGAGTTGGAACGTGCTGTCGAAGATGCGCCAATCGATCCTCACGGTCGCGAAATTCCAGGCACCGCGCGCTAACCGGCCGGCTTCAATATCAACCGCCGCAGCGCGCGCAGATTGATCGCATCAAGGTCCTTGCCTTTTTCCTCCCCTTTCGGTGTTTCGATATACATTGGCACCTTGCTGAATCGGCGGTCGTTGAGCAGCAATCGAAACGCTTCCTTGCCGATCATGCCGCGGCCGATGTGAGCGTGCCGGTCGACGCGCGAGCCGAACGGCTTGGCGCTGTCGTTGAGATGGAACGCGCGCACCAGCTTCCGGCCCACGGTTTTATCGAGCGCCCGCATCGTTTGTTCGTAGTCCTTTTCCGTGCTGATCGGATACCCGGCCGCAAACAAATGGCACGTGTCGATGCACACGCCCAACAGGTCCGGGTTCCGCACCTTCTCGATCATTTCTGCGAGTTGCTCGAAGCGACAGCCCAGGCATGATCCTTGTCCGGCCGTGTTCTCCAAGAGGCAGCGTGTTTTGATGCCGCGCGTCTGAGCATGGACCTCGTCGAGTGCCCGCACGACTGTGGCGATTCCGGTGGCCTCGCTGCCGCTAGTGTACGCGCCTGGATGCGTCACGAGATAGCGAATCCCCAACCGGTTGGCGCGGAACATCTCCATCACAAACGAGTCAACCGATTTCTTCCACAGCACCGGATCGGGGCTCGCCAAATTGATGAGATACGAATCGTGCGCCAGCGGATGCGTGATGCCGTGCTGCTTTAGAGCAGCTTTAAACAGCCGGGCATCCTCGTCCGACAGCTCCTTGGCCCGCCACTGATTGTTGTTCTTGGTGAAGATCTGCACGCAATCGCATGCGACGGCTTTCGCGCGCTCAACCGCCTTGTAATAGCCGCCGGCAATCGACTGATGAGCGCCAAGAATTGGCATGCAACGAAGGTAACAGCTTCGTATGCGCCAGCCAAGTTGCCGCTTGAGGCCAACAGCCGACGGCCGTAAAATCCCTTCTGCAATTCCGGCTCTCGACTCTTGACCCTAAGCTCTCGACTCTATTATGGAACGAACTCTCATTCTGCTCAAACCCGATTGCGTGCAGCGTCGCCTTATGGGCCGCGTGATTGCCCGCCTTGAAGACAAAGGCCTCAACTTCATCGCCATGAAGATGATGCGCGTGACACCGGAGTTGGCCAAAAAGCACTACGCCGAGCACGTCAACAAAGCATGGTATCCGGCGCTGGAAGGCTTCATCACGGGCGGGCCAATCGTCGCGGCAGTCGTCGAGGGCCTCGAAGCCATCCGCGTAGTGCGCGAGATGCTCGGTGCCACAAGTGGCTTGAAGGCGGCCCCCGGCACCATCCGCGGGGACTATAGCTCGAGCCGCCAGATGAACCTCGTCCACGGCTCGGACGGGCCCGAATCGGCGGCGCGCGAAATAGCGCTTTACTTTCGCGACGACGAGCTTTGCCGGTTCGAACCGACGATCGTCCCCTGGCTTCGCGCATCGGACGAAAAGTGATTCGTTGCATCCATCGGCGGCGACCTGCAATCTGCTGCCACACTGTCGTACTGTTCGCGACGTTAAGGCAGTGTGAAGCCTGTGACCCCTCCAATTTGGCACACGGTTCGCATAACGACACGGCAACTCAGGCAGGGAGAGTTGCCATGAAACTGAAAACCGGCGATTTGGTGCGGACGAAAAACGGAAAAGTCGGCTCCGTGGTTCTCGTCGATGCGGACCGGACCGTGGTCGTAATGTTGGAAGATCACGGCGCCCGATTCCGCCTTCATGAACTCCAAGTGATCGAATCGGACGCTAAAGCGACAGCGGGCGCGCGATAGACGGTCTGCTGCCGCGTCAAACTTGCGCATCCGGATGCCAGCCTGAAGCGCCAGCGAGGATTCAACGAACGATCGTCGCTTCCGCTTCGGGCTAGTTTTTTGGCCGCTTAATTGCGCTGGGCGCGCCCTTCTACCAGATCATAGCGGCGGATTTTGCGATCGAGCGTCGACCGCTCGATGCCTAGAATAATCGCCGCCCGGCTCTTGTTCCATCCGGTCTGGTTGAGAGTGTCCAGAATGTGCTGCCGCTCGATGTCGGCCAGCGATGCCGGTTCGGACCGGGCGTTGCGGCCGTCGACTACGCCCATGTCCGTGTCGCCCGCGGTACGCAGTGTTGAAAGCACAAGATCGTCGTGGTCGATATACTGGCCGCGCGTGAGCACCACGGCGCGCTCGATGACGTTCTTAAGCTCGCGCACGTTTCCCGGCCAGCGATAGCGCAGCATTTCTTCCATCGCGCGCGGCGTAAACCCCTTGATCTTGCTGCCGGTCTCGGCCACGAAGCGCTGCAAGAAGTATTCGGCCAGCATGGGAATATCTTCCGCCCGCTTGCGCAGCGCGGGCACAACGATCTCCAGCACATGCAGCCGGAAATACAAGTCGCGCCTGAAGTGGCCCTCCGCAACGTCTTTCTCCAAATCGCGGTTCGTGGCCGCGATCACGCGCACGTCGACCTTGATCGCCTCGCTGCCGCCGACGCGCTCGAACGGATGACCTTCCAGCACGCGCAGGAATTTCGCTTGCGTCTTGGCATTCATCTCACCGATCTCGTCGAGCATGAGTGTGCCTTTGTCGGCCGCTTCAAACTTGCCGATCTTCCGCTCCGTTGCGCCGGTGAACGCACCCTTCTCATGGCCAAACAGCTCGCTCTCCAGCAGCGTCTCGGACAAGGCGGCGCAATTGAGGCACACGAACGGCCCTTTCTTACGCGGACTGGAAAAGTGCACGGCTCGCGCAACGAGCTCTTTCCCCACGCCGCTCTCGCCACGAATCAGCACGGTTGCCCGGCTCGGCGCAGCGCGGGCGATTTCCCGCGCCACCTGGTTCATGAGTTCGCTCGACCCGACGATTTCGCTCTCCACGCCCAACCGCTCGCGCAACTGCACGTTCTCATCGCGAATTTGATTGAGGTTCTCCGCCAGCTCCTGTTGCCGGCTGAGATTTTCGAGCGCGACCGCCACCGTGTCGGCCACCGCGAGGGTGAATTCCAGGTCGTCGGGGTCGGTGGTCCGTGAAGCATCGGTCGAATACAGGTGAATGACGCCCACAACTTTTCCGTCGCTGCGGATCGGAGCACAAATTACGCTCGTTGCAAGGATGTCCCCCTTGCTGTCGCGGCTGCCCAGCTGGCTGTCGTCCATTACGTTTCGCGCGAGCACTGCCTGCCCTTCGCGCATCACCGTGCTCGAGAGGAATTGCGAAACGCGGTGATAACGGTGCGGCGAATCGCTTCGCGAGGCCACCACTTCAAGACTGTCCGGCTGCTTGGCATTCGGGCGACGCGGCTGCAGCAGCACCGCGCCCGCGTCGACCTGCGAACCCTCGAAAAGTCCATCGAGCGCCACGTTGGCCAGCGTCACCACATCGCTCGCCTTGGCCAGTTCAAATGCCAGCCGGCAGAGGTTGGCGGCCGCGCGCCCAACCTTCGGCAAGGAGATATCAACGTCCTGCTCTTCGGGCGGCTCCAAAAAGCGGCTCTGCTGACGCCGGTGAGTGATGGTCGTCGGCTCGTACGTTTCCAGCACGCTCTCGCTATCCAGCGGCCCGACTGTCGGATCAGCATCATCCTCCGCGGTCACCGGTTGGGCAGTGCGCAACACGGAATGTGAATCCGGAAACGCTTGCGACAAATCGTGAACGAACGCCAGGTGCGAATTGCCGATGCGAACGATGTCGCCGGCCTGCAATTGGTAGTCGACCTGGATACGCTGGCCGTCGACCAGCGTGCCGTTGCGGCTATCCAAGTCGCGCAGCGTCCATTGACCCTGCGACTGAAAAACCTCCGCATGATTTCGGCTGCATCGCTCATCCTTGACGACAATCGCATTCGTTGGGGCCCGGCCGATGGTCACCGATTCGCCGTCGACCAGACGGAACACGTCCGTCCATTTCGAGCCTTCGCGAATAACTAAGTATGCCGTCATCGAATCAAGGCCAGATAAGCGAGAGGAGCACGGGAACGCGCCAGCGGCCCGGGGCGCGCGCAGCTCCCCCAACAGTTCGCACGGCGCGCGAAATAGGATTATCCCAGTCGGCGTAATGTTGTACCCAACGCGCTCTTATTACAACTTATTCCGGAAGGGGGTGCGTGTTCAAGTCGATTGATGCATAACGGCCATACCGGCCAACGATTTACGGCGATTCCCCGGGTGCCGCCGCGTGGCCAGTTATTCCGGCAGCGAGCTGGCGAACCATGATTGCGCTCGGCGCCTGGAGAAATCCCGAACTCTCGTTGGCTGGAATACGCGGTTGCAAGCGAAAACTGTTGAAACCAATATAGTTAGCGATTAGTCTGGAAGCAGGCACGGTTCACGATTTCCGCAGCCATTCTGGCAAAGCAAGCGGAAATTCTACGCGCCCCCCAACGGGCGACGGAGGCAACTTTCTCATGTTGTGCATTTCAACCCGGACACATATGCGGGTCTTCGCTTTTTTGGTGGCTGCCGCAACACTGGGCGCGTTTGCGTCCACCAGCCGAGCGCAGTTCTTTCGCTCAGGCGCGGTCGGCGGCGTGAAAGTCGACGTCGACGGCGTTCTGACGAATCCGGAAGTCGGCGAGCTGAAGGAGCTGCAGGCAGCCTGGCAACAGGGCCTTGAAGAAGTGCCCGCCGACCTGGAACCCTGGACCGATTTGCGATTCGTCTCGTTGCGGCAATTGGAGTCGAAGGTCGCCGAAGCTACCGCAGCCGGCCAACCCATTCCCGAAGCGGTCCGCTTCCTTGCCGGATTGCAGCGAGTGAAGTACGTGCTCGTGTATCCGGAGAAGAAGGATATCGTGCTCGCGGGCCCGGCCGAAGGCTGGCGCGTCGACACGATGGGCAGCGTCGTTGGCGCCACGAGCGGCCGCCCGGTTCTCACGCTCGACGATCTGATGGTCGCGCTGCGAGTCGCCGAATCTTCCAATCAAAGCGGCATCAGCTGCTCGATCGATCCCACCCCGGAAGGCTTGCAGCGCGTACAGCAGTTGCCGCCTCCGCCGCGCGTGACGCGCGGTTCGCAAGTTGTCGAAATGCGCGGCCGGCAAATCGAGGAAACGCTCGGGCCGCAGCGGATCACGATCACCGGCGTTCCGGAAACCAGCCACTTTGCGCGCGTCATCGTCGCCGCCGACTTCCGCATGAAGCGCTTGGCGATGGATTTCGAGCGCGCCCCCGTCGACGGCATGCCAAGCTTTATGGACATGGCGAAGGGCAGCCGCGGCGGGCTGCACAACTCGATGCCGCGTTGGTGGCTCGCGCCGATGTATGATCCACTGCGCCGCGATGCGGAAGGCTTGGCGTGGGAGCTGCGCGGGCAGGGCGTTCAATGCCTTACGGAACAAGCGTACCTCTCCGAAGCCGGCCAGCGCGAAAGCACCGGCCGCAGCGATCCCACGGCGCAGAAGTGGGCCAATACGTTCACCGAGAAATTCGACGAGCTGGCGAGCGAAGATTCCAGCTTCGGCCAGCTAAGAAATGTGATGGACCTCGCCGTCGTTGGCGCGCTGCTCATGAAGGAAGGCTTGCTCGAGCGATCGGGCCTCGCGGCGCCCAAACTCATGGGCGAACAACCGCTGGAAGCGTTCCCGGTGCCGCGAACGGTGCCCTCGCAAGCGAGTTTCACCAAGGCGGGCCGCGAGTGGATCGTCAGCGTTTCGGGCGGCGTACAGATTTATCCTTGGCAGGTTGCCGACCGCACAGAAACATCGGCCGACCTGGCCCAGGCACGCATCGAGCAGCCCGCGACCGAGAACAGTTGGTATTGGCAAAAGTAGGTTCCCCCGGTCCCCGACTCGTGTACCGCGAGCCGGCGAGTCCACCATCAAGGCGTCCAAATAGCAATGGGCTGTGCCGAATCGCGCAAGCCATTAAACTATCGGCATGGAGTCAGCCGCCCCACGCAACCTGCTTCTGGAAGAAATCCAGTACCGCGTCGAAGAGACGTCGTCGGGCACTTGGCGCCGGTTCCTGTATCCGAACGGTTCGCGCTTTGAGGAATACAAGTCGCGCGCCGAATTCGCCGGCATGCCGCTGTTGCATTACACGTACGGCATCTGCCCGGAGACCGGCCATCGAATCACCGCCCGCGGAGTCATTGCCATCGGCCGCTTTGCGCGCGGCATCATCGCCATCGGCCACGTCGCCTTCGGCATCATCGCCATCGGCCAAGCCAGCGTCGGCCTGGTGTTCGGATTGGGCCAGGCCACGGCCGGCGCTTTTTGCATCGGCCAACTTGCGATCGGCCTGATCTTCGGCGCCGGCCAGGTCGCCACGGGCTACATCGCCATCGGCCAAATCGCCTTCGGCACCTACGTCCTCGCCCAAATCGGCTGGGGCAGTCACGTCGTAGACACCCGCGCGGTTGACCCCGTCGCCCAGAATTTCTTCCTGCGCCTCATTGGCAAATAGGTTTTGAGCCAGGAACATACTAGCCCGAAGCGCAAGTGAGGGACTGAACTCGATGCTCCCTCGCTCGCGCTTCGGCCTGGTGTCGTTAGTCGCTTGTTACCTTACGGCAGCACCGGCATCCGCAGCCGCGTCGCGCGGGCGGGAGAGTGGTACACGCGCTGGCGCGCCGTTTGGAAGTCTTCCGGGCCGGCCGAGTAGATGTCGACGAACGTTTGCGGGTTGCGGTCGAATAGCGGGAACCACGAGCTTTGAATTTGCACCATCAGCCGGTGCCCGGGCCTGAAGACATGGCTGATGTCGCTTAGTGAGAATTTGATGAATGTGGGCTCATCCGGTTCGAACGGCACGGGCCTCTCAAAACTTTCGCGAAACTTGCCGCGGAACACGTCGCCACGCACGAGCTGTTGAAAGCCACCGTAACGAACGTCGCGGCCGTTGGAAGTTGGATCGGAGCGGTCGTTCGGATAGACGTCGATGATTTTTACGACCCAGTCGGCGTCCGTGCCCGAAGTGGCGACGTGCAGCTCGACTTCGATCGGACCTGCCACGGCAAGGTCTGTTTCAAGCACGTCGGTTTGGTACACCAGCACGTCGGGCCGTCGGGCGGCGAAGCGCTGGTCGGCTACCATGTACTCGCGCGGCATGCCGCGGTGCGTGCCCTCCATGATCGGCACGGGACGATGCGGGTTGCTCCAATATTGGTCGTAGCCAGGATTCGTTTCGTCTTCGGTCGGCGGATTAAACGAAAGTTTGCCGCCGGCGCGCAAGTACACATCCGTCGATTTGGCTTCACTTGGCGGCCAAGCGTCATGCTCCTGCCATTGATTGGTGCCGGTCTGGAACATCCATGCCTCGGGGCGCTTGGCGTCGCGCGTTTCCTTATTTCCCTTGAGATGACGCTGAAAGAACGGGAATTGAACCTTGTCGCGGAAGAATTCGCCGGTCTCGGCGTTGAACGAAACGTCGCCGAGCGACTCGCCGCTGCCGCCCCAGCCGCCGTGGCTCCACGGGCCCATCACGATCGTGTTGTTGCAATCCGAACTCTGTCGCTCGACGCTGCGGTATGTTTCCAGTGCCCCAAACAAATTTTCCGCGTCGAACCAACCGCCGACCGTCATCACCGCCGGCTTAATCTCTTTCAAGTGTGGCCGCAGGTTCCGCGCCTGCCAGAATTCATCGTACGTGCCGTGCTCCATGAGCTCGCGCCAGAACCCGACGCGGCCTTTCATGTATTTGGACTCGGCCTCGCGCAGCGGCCCCAGGTCGAGAAAAAACTGGTAGCCATCCGGGGTACCCGGATCGAACCTCGGTCGCCGGTTCCACTTTACCGGCCCGCGCCGCGGCCGTCCAAAGTCGACCAAGAAGTTGAATCCGTGCGAAAGTTGCAGCGCACCGTTGTGATGCCAGTCGTCGCCCATGAACCAGTCCACCAGCGGCGCTTGCGGCGAGCTGGCCTTGAGCGCCGGGTGGGCGTCAATCATGCCGGCGGCGGTGTAAAAACCCGGATACGAAATTCCCCACTGGCCCACCCGGCCGTTGTTGCCCTCGACGTTTTTTACAAGCCAGTCGATTGTGTCCCAAGTGTCACTGGCTTCATCGACGTCGCTAGGGCCGCGCTTTTCCGCGATGTGCGGGCGAATGTCAACAAAGTCTCCCTCCGACATCCAGCACCCGCGCACGTCCTGGGAAACAAAGATGTATTTCTCTTCGGCGAATTTGCGATCGGGCCCAAGCCGCGAAGGATACTCATCGACACCGTACGGCCGGCAACTGTACG
>DATFGJ010000174.1:0-2340 GCA_035249585.1 Lacipirellulaceae bacterium | reverse complement strand
GAGCCGACGAAGGAAATGGCCGTCACTTGCGGGTGATCCAGCAATGCATCGACGCAATGGCGGTCGCCGTGCACGATGTTGAACACGCCGTCGGGCAAGCCGGCTCCAGAGAGCAGCTCGCCCAGCCGCACCGCCGAGAGGGGGACTTTTTCCGAGGGCTTCAAGACGAACGTGTTGCCGCACGTAATCGCCACCGGGAACATCCACAGCGGCACCATCGAAGGGAAGTTGTACGGCGTGATTCCGACGCACACGCCGACGGGGTGGCGGACCGCCTCGGCATCGACGTCAGCGGCGATGTTCGGCAACACGTCCCCCACGATGAGGCTCGGTATGCCGCAAGCAAACTCGACGACTTCGATGCCGCGATTTACTTCCGCACGCGCCTCGGCGAGCGTCTTGCCGTGCTCGCGCGTCACCAGCGCGGCGAGCTCCTCGAAGTGCTGCTCCAACAGCGCACGGAAGCGAAACATCACGCGGGCGCGCTCGACCACCGGCATCTCGCTCCAGGCCGGCAGCGCGGCAGCTGCTGCCTCAATCACGTCGGCCGCCTGATCGGCCGAGCACAGCGGCACGCGGGCAATTACCTTGCCGGTCGACGGGTTGAACACCTCGCCATGGCGCGCACTTTCGAGCTTCAACCATTTGCCGCCGGCCAGTATCGGCACGGTCTCTACCGCTGATGCTTGCGGTGTTTTCACGGCGGACATGATCGTCTCCTCTCGCTACAATACGCGTTTTGCGGTGATCGGCTATCGTACCAGCTTTGAGCCATATGCGCCAAATGAACGACCAATTAAAGGCCGGAGCAATTATTACGGCACAAAAAGGCACGCACATCGGTCGCAAGATTCGGTTGGCGGTCGCGATGTCTTGCCTGACGATTGCTGGCGCGCTAAGCGCGCTGTGGGTGAGCAGCTACAACAGCGCTGATCGCATTCACGGCCGGTTTTGGGGACGGGACTCCTTTCTCATATCATCAAAGCAAGGACGGATTACCGTGGTGACGTTTCGCTGGCACGGTGCCTCGGATTGGTGGAAGTGGGGCATTCACAGTTTTGCAGTCGACGATGAGATGTCATTCCCTGTCGGCAGCGTGCGGCAATACGAAAAAGCAGTCGGCTTCGGCACAATCACCAACCCGATGTACATGGTGATGCGGTCGACGTTCGAAACTCCGGAAGGCGCGACCATTCTGATTTCAGGAGCAGCCGTGGCAACGCTCCGCGGCTCCGGCGTCATCGTGCCGTATTGGTTTCTGGTGCTTGCCGCCGGCTTGTTGGGCATCGCCCTGCTGCGTGAGCGGCCGTGGCGTTATACGACGCGAAGCTTGCTGATTGCGATCACGCTGGTGGCGGTCGTGTTAGGTCTTTCGGTCGGTCTCGATAACCGGCCCGACCCGTGGACGCTCGATATTCCGGCGCCGCTCGATGAGTTATAGTCAGCGTGATGTCCATAGCTGGAAGTTGAGGTGCTTTTTTTAACCACAGAGGACACAGAGTTCACCGAGAGGCGGGATGAGTGATGAATGATGAAGGATACCCACGTTGTACTCGCATCTCTTATCCTTCATCCTTCATCGTTCATGCTTTGTCTCTCCGTGCCATATGTGCACTGTGGTGATAATAAACGTTTGAAAGGTGCATCACATGCCTCGAATGGTCCGCGGCGGTTTGATTCAAGCGACGTTATGCGAGCCGGCCACTTCGCCTGTTGAAAAAATCAAGCGGGCGATGATCGACAAGCACGTGGCGCTCATCGATCAGGCCGCCGGCAAAGGCGCCGAAGTGGTTTGCCTCCAGGAATTATTCTACGGGCCGTACTTTTGCGCCGAGCAGCAGGTGAAGTGGTACGAGCTTACGGAGCCAATTCCAGGGCCAACCACGAAGCTCATGCAGAACCTGGCCAAGAAGCACGGCATGGTGCTGGTCGTGCCGATGTATGAAGAGGACCTGCCGGGCGTGTATTACAATTCGGCAGCGGTCATCGACGCGAGCGGCGAGTACCTGGGTAAGTTCCGCAAGATTCACATCCCGCACTGCAAGCCGGGCTTCTGGGAAAAGTTTTATTTTCGTCCCGGAAATCTCGGGTACCCGGTGTTCGACACGAAGATCGGCAAGGTGGGCGTCTACATTTGCTACGACCGCCATTTCCCGGATGGCGCCCGCTGCCTGGGCCTCAACGGCGCGGAGATTGTCTTCAATCCGTCGGCGACGGTGGCGGGCCTCTCCGAGTATCTGTGGAAGCTCGAGCAACCGGCCCACGCGGTGGCCAACCAGTACTTCGTTGGCGCGATCAATCGACCGGGTTGGGAAGAGCCCTGGCGGATCGGTGAGTTCT
>DATFGJ010000173.1:0-10713 GCA_035249585.1 Lacipirellulaceae bacterium | reverse complement strand
GAATAGGAACTCACGCAGAGGCGCGGAGAACGCAGAGATCGAAACAATTTGATGCCATCCTCTGCGATCTCTGCGCCTCTGCGTGAGACCATTGGCTCATTTATCTTGCCGTTCTGACAGTACTTAGAGCTTCCACCGTTTTCCATTGCGTTGTAACGAGTCCCGCCGGTTGTGCCGACCGGGAATTGACATACCGCGACAAAATGGCCAATATTCGGGTCGACGGGCAGCTGTTAATATGGAGAGTTTATAGGCCGCCGCAATCGCACGAACGTGGTTGGCCGACTGCAGACGATTGATTTCTAACGCTGAAGGATTTGCCCAACCAGCCGCCCCTGGCCCACCGCTTGTTGGTGGCTCTGCTGGAAAACCCCGCCGCTTCAGCTTGAGCTGGCCGCCGGCCACGAACCGATGTCGCACCGGATCATGCGCACGAGCTTTTACGCCCGCTATTCGCTGCCGATCCTGATGGCGTTCTGCTTCGCGGCGCCGCTGGTGATCCAAGGGGCGCACCGCGCGATCCGTAGCAACACGAACAAGGTCGTCGATTGGCTTCCTAAACGCTTCGAGGAGACTCAGCAGCTGCAGTGGTTCCGCAAGCACTTTGTGGCCGACCAATTCGTAGTGATCAGCTGGCCTGGTTGCACGCTGGGCGACGATCCGGAATCGGCCAGCCCTGCGCCGGACGATCCGCGAATCGAGCGGCTCGCCAGGTTACTGGTCCCCAGCAAGCATGCCGTCGGCGATGACGCCGAAAGGGACCATACAAAATACTTCCAAGCGGTCACCACCGCGCGTCGAACGCTTAACGAGCTCACCTCGAAGCCGTCAGAAGTCCCGTACGAAGAAGCTGTCAAACGGCTCACGGGGACGTTGATTGGACCGGATGGCCGGCAAACATGCGTCGTAGTGATGCTCTCGGACGCCGCGATTGAGAATTTTCGCCTGGTGGTGGGCCGGCATGTGCCGAACGGGCCGATGCCCTGGCATCGTCAACCGGGCATCTTGATCGAAGCGCTGCGACAATGCGGAATTGAGCCAGAAACGGCGCGGCTGGGCGGCCCGCCGGTTGAGAACGTCGCAATCGATGAGGAAGGCGACCGTACGCTGGCCCGGCTGGCCACGTTGTCTGGCCTGCTTGGCCTGGGGCTTGCCTGGTGGTCGCTGCGAAGCATTCGGCTGACACTTATCGTGTTCGCCTGCGGTATGTTGAGTGCCGCGGCCGGCTTGGCGTTCGTCTTTTGGACCGGGCGGACCACCGACGCGGTAATGATGGCGATGCCCTCAATGCTGTATGTGCTGGCGATTTCAGGCGCCGTCCACTTAGTTAATTACTACCGCGATGCGGTGCACGAGCATGGCCTGGAAGGAGCGCCAGAACGGGCGCTAGCGCACGGCTGGAAACCGGCATTCTTGTGCAACGTGACGACAGGCATCGGCTTGGCATCACTCGGCACCAGCGATTTAGAGCCGATCAGGAAATTCGGCATCTACTCGGCGGCAGGCGTGGTGCTGATGCTGGTTTTCTTGTTTCTGTTTCTGCCGGCCGCGCTCCATTACTGGCCTCTTCGGCTCGGCGCTCGCAAACGCGAGGACAACGAGCACGACCATCCGGACGGCCTGGCCGGCCTTGGCGAAGGCACGATCTGGTTCGAGCATTATTGGGAGCGCTTCGGCGGCGCGATCATCCGGCACCAGGCGGCCGTGACCGTGGCCTGTTTCGCCTTCATCTTCGTCATCGGTCTGGGGCTGACGCGCGTTACGACCAACATCGACCTCTTAAAACTCTTCGACGATAAAGTGCGAGTGCGCCGGGATTATGCCTGGCTGGAGTCGAAAATCGGCCGGCTGGTGCCGCTCGAAGTCGTAATCCAGTTCCCCGCCGAAAAGCAGCGGTCGGCCAACGAAGTGGTGGATGTTTCCGAGGCCGCTCACAAACTGTCGTATTTGCAGCGGCTGGAGCTTGTGTGGCTCACGCAGCAGACAATCGACCGTGAGCTGGGGCCCAGCGGCCGCAATCTGGTCGGGCCGTCGCTCTCGCCTGTAACATTTGCGCCGCCTATTCCAACAGGCAAGGATGTGGCGGAACGGCACGTGACCGATGTGAAGTTGGAGGACAGCGAGGCCGCGCTTGAGAGAAGCGGTTACTTGCATGACGATCCGGAAACCGGCAGCGAGCTATGGCGGATCAGCCTGCGAGCCGCCGCGTTCGCCGACTTGGATTACGGCGCGTTTGTGAACAGCGTGCGGGCGGTGATCGACCCTGTGCTCGCGGCGCAGCGGCTGCGTGAGGAAGCGCTGGCTCAAGTCGCCGCCGCGCGGGACGACGGATCCATCGGCGGGGCGTCGGTCTGTCTCTGGAATGGGCCGGTGGAAACTTCGGCTGACGCCGGCGGTCCCGCCATTGAGGCGGAGGAGATCTTTGCTGCATCGACTAAAGAGCTGCTGGCCAAGGCACGGTTGAAACTCACCGCGGCCGATGTTGATCTGGCCGCACTCCCAAATGATCAGCGCCAAGAGACGATTGACTACTTCAAATCGTTCGATTGCGTAATCGTGCTGGGCGCGGTGCCGGACGCCGACGTCCAGGCGATCGCGAAAACAGGCGTGCGCGTGGTCGATGGACGAGACGATTTGAAATTCTCCGTTGAGGCGAATTCCAACGGCGAAGTCGCCGAGGCGACCAGACATGCACGGGTGGCAGATGTCCACGCCGTCTACACCGGCGTCGTACCAATTGTCTACAAGGCTCAACGAGCCCTGCTGGAGAACCTGATCCAGAGCTCCTTCTGGTCGTTCGTAACGATAACACCATTGATCATGCTTGTGTGCCGCAGCATCTTCGGCGGCGCAGTCGTGATGCTACCCAACGCGCTACCCGTGCTCGTGGTATTCGGCGGCATGGGCTGGCTTGGCATCCCAGTGGATATCGGCTCGATGATGGCCGCGAGCATTGCATTGGGCGTGGCGGTCGACGACACGATTCACTATCTCACCTGGTACCGCGACGGGTTGAACGAGTTCGGCGATCGGAATCAAGCCATCATTTTCGCGTACCGACGCTGCGCCCCGCCGACGCTGCAAGCAGCTCTTATCAGCGGGCTTGGGCTGGCGGTCTTCGCGTTCAGCACGTTCACGCCCACGCAACGGCTCGGCTGGTTGATGATGACGATCCTGCTGGCCGGCGTCGTGGCCGAGTTGATCATGCTGCCGGCGATTCTCGCCGGGCCGCTCGGCAAGGCGTTCACGTTTCGCCGCCGCGAGGAGCCATCGGCAGTTCCCGCGCCGCACATCCCGCAGCGCAAAGGGGAACTGGTGTCGCAGACGTGATCGAAGGAGTGCCGGGGGAGTCCCTCATTTCACAATTGCCAGGCCGCGCAGCTCGCGTGGCAGCGGAAATGAAACGCTCTCCTCGCGAATCGTGTGCGGCTCGACCGTGGCGCCAAATCGCTCGCGGAGCCAGTCGAGGCATTGATCGACGACAACCTCCGGTGCACTCGCCCCAGCGGTCACCAGCACCGTATTGGCGCCAGCAAACCACGCCGGGTCGAGCTCAGCCGGCCCGTCGACAAGATAGGCCGGCACACCGCGCTCGCGCGCCAGCTCCGCGAGTCGCTGGCTGTTCGAGCTGTTCTGGCTGCCCAGCACGATGACCAGGTCGGCCGCCGCGGCGAGAATGGACACGGCCTCCTGCCGGTTTTGCGTGGCGTAGCAGATGTCGTCCTTCGGCGGGGCGGCGATTTTCGGGAATCGCTCTTTCAGACGGTTGATGATGCGGTTGGCATCGTCGACGCTGAGCGTCGTCTGCGTGAGATAGGCCACCTTGCTTTCGTCGGCGACTTTGAGCGATGCCACTTCGTCAGGCGTTTCCACCAGGATGATCGCTTCGGGCGCCTCGCCCATCGTGCCGATCACTTCGTCGTGCCCCTCGTGGCCGATCAGAAAGATCGTGTAGCCGGCCCGCGCGTACTTGACGGCCTCAAGATGCACCTTGGTCACGAGCGGGCAAGTGGCGTCAATCGCCCGTAAATTGCGCTCGCGAGCAACGCGGCGAATCTCCGGCGACACGCCGTGTGCGGAGAACAACAGGGTTGTGCCCGTTGGTACGTCGGCTAAATCATCGACGAATACCACCCCCCGATCGCGAAAGTGGTCGACGACGTACTTGTTGTGCACGATCTCGTGGTAGACGTAAATCGGCGGCGTGAGCGTTGCGAGCGCCAGCTCGAGCGACTCGATTGCCATATTGACGCCGGCGCAGAACCCGCGCGGATTGGCCAGGAGGACTCTCATGACTTCATGATAGCCCGCCGAGCCGTATTCGGACAGGCGAGCGCAGTGGGGCCTGCGTTTATGCGAGGCGTCTCCGACGCCGATCTTATGGTAGGAGTCTTGCGCGCCGATGCGTCGCGCGACTATTTGGGCCGGCGCTGGAGTTTCTTGTTGCGGCCATCGAGCGTCAGCAGGCGGCGGTGCGCAGGATAGCGGGCTTCGAGCTCGGCGAGCGCCCGATCAAAAGAATGACAAAGCTGCCGGTATGGTTTCACGCCAAAGCGGATGGGCGCAAGCCAATGGGATTGGATGCCCGGTTCGGGACTGGCAGCGGGTGGCAGGGCGGACATGAGCCTTCCTCTCTGTAACCCAACGGGGCGGCGACGTCGGAAAGCGTCGAGCGGTCGGGCTGTGTCTATTACGTAAGAGGCGCGGACTATGTTCGCGGTTCGCGCGGAGGCCAAGAAGCGAGGAAGCGGGAGCGAGGGCGACGGTCAGCCACGCCTCGGAGGGCGGCTGACGTTCCGCATGTTAGACGCATGAAATCAACCGATCGAGCACTAGCCGCCGAGCCGGCCGCCAAGATTCAGTCTTGGCTGCGGCTGGTTCGTTGAGCTTCGCGCCGTCGCAGCGCCGCATCGTGATATCCCCATGGGTGCAGCGCGAGATACACGAACTCCCACTCGCCGTTGTTGACCAGATCGTTCACCGCCTTGAGAACTCCGTAGTTGCATGCTTCCAGCGGACTCCACACGGTGTAGTCGTTGAATACCAAGAGGCCATCTCGCTTCACCGCGCGAACTGCCTGGGCAATGTCGCGCGTCACGCCGCGATAGGAATGGTCGCCGTCGATGTACAACCAATCGAAGTGCTCCGCCGGAAATTTGCTGAGCTCCGTCGCTGAATCGCCGAGGTGAATCTGCACCGAGCCGTCGCGAATGGGCTCCACGAGCAAACTCGGATCGAACCATTCCAGGCTGAGGTCGAAGAGGTGCAATCGGCTGGGCACGGCGACCTTGAAGATATGATTGGCAAAATACCCGGTCTGCGTGCCGACCTCGGCGACGATTCCACCTTTCGGCAGACTTTCAATTGCAAGGTGGCGGTTGGCGAAGACTCGGCAACCTGCGACGGCATCGTCCGCGACGATTTCGCCAAATTCGAAAAAGCTGTTGCCTGTCTGCCCAATCAGCGCGCGTAGCTCGTTGCAAAGCGCATCGGGCGACTTAATTGGCGGCGGAGTCGCCAGCGCCGCGGCCGGCGGCAGCTGGACAGTTCGTCTTTGCCTTTGTCGGAACAAACGGGGAATTAGCGTGTTCATGGCAGGTCGCCTTGGTGCGAGTTGGATGGCCGCGATTTACGCGGCACGCCTCGTCAACTGCTTAAGTGTTTTGGAAACTTGGGTGTAGTACGGCGCTTTTCGTAGCACCTGTTTGACGTTGTGAACGGCGAGCCGCACGCCGTGCCGCTGCTTTGAGGATCTCGCCAGTCGGTCGAGCGCCCACTGGAGTTGCTGCTGCCGTTCATTAAAACTAGCCAGCGCGGTCCATAACTCAATCTGCTCGGCGTGGGATAAGTTCGGGCCTGTAAAGAACTGCCGCAAAACGCGCCGCCGATTCAGAAAACCGTCCGTCGTCCGCAGAAGACTCGTGGGGCGATGCCGGTAGTAAAACAAATAATCGGGCACAACATCGATCCTATGGCCGCGTCCGACGAGCTTCACGTACATCTCCCAATCTTCGCACGTGGTATGCTTCTCGGTCTCGTATCCGCCGACCGAACGCAGCGCCGCGGTTCGAGACATGGCGTTGGCGTCACCATACACGTTGCGCAGCGCGGCGGCGACGAACGGGCCGCCGCACGGCCGATAGGCGTAGGCGAATTTACCGGTGGCGATGTCGGCCGTTTCCTCAAACGCAAGGAAGAAGCAGGTTGCCACGCTGATCTCAGGATTTCGCCGAAGGGCGCGCACAAACTGAGTAACCATTTCTCGCCGCGCGATGTTGTCTGCGTCGACCGGCATGAAGAACTCGCCTTGAGCCAGTCCCAAGCCAGTGTTCCTTGCAGCGCCCAGACCCTGGTTTTCCTGTGTTACGAAGCGGAAATTCGGGTATTTGCGCTGCATTTGCTCCCATACTTCAAGCGCATAGGGGTCGGTCGAGCCGTCGTTCACGACGATCACTTCCGTGTTGGCGTAATCTTGAGCCGCGATTGAAGCCAGCGTGTCCGGCAGCAGTGCGCCGAGGTTGTAATAAGGCACCGCGATGCTCACGAGCGGCTCGTCGCGAACAGTTGCCTGAACCGTGCATTCATTTGAAGACAACGAGATCGGCGAGATCCGCGGCAGCAGGCCCGCATACGCCTGGCACACTTTGGCGTGATTGAGTTTCGAGTTGCAGATCTCATGCATCCGCTCGACGTAGCGGCGGCGTGTCGCCTGGTCGAGCCTCAGATATTTTTCAACTTTTTGCCGCATGGCCTGCGGCGTCGGATGAACGAGCAGAGCCTCCTGCAATTCCGGGTCGCCGACGATTTCGGGAATTCCGCCCGCGTTCGACGCCAGGAAGGGAATCCCATTCGCCGCGCACTCGAGAACGGTGAAGGGATAGTTTTCCACCAGCGACGGCATGACGGCCAAACGGTGCGGCGCGCTGAGATAGGCCAGCGCCTCTTCGGCGTGGAAGTCGGTATGCAAAGTGAAAGGCCGCCCAACCGCTTTTGGCTGCCCGCCGGCGGGTTTCAGCTTCTCGGCGATCAACCGCGTTGCCGGCATTCCGTCGACCCAACTCTCGCGGCCAAGAAAAGCAAGCGCGATCTCGGCAGGCAAAGTCTGAGCGATTTCCAGCAGCAGCTTCAATCCCTTTCGCTGTTCCAGCCGGCCAAAGAACACCAGCTCGCGGATCCGCTCGTCCCGCCGGCCGACTTCAGCCGCCGACTCTGGATAGCAATAAGGGATAACCTGTGCCTCGTCGCGCACGTCCCAGCCAATGCCGCGCGCGTAGGACAGCATGTAGCGCGACGGCGAGAGCTGATGATCGGCGTGCTCGAACGAGTAGCGCTCAAAGTAATCGCAAATCAAATCGTCCGAGCCCGCCAGCCAGTTGCGATTTCCGTCCCGGCACCATTGGCTTGAGGAATGCAGCTTGACGATGATCCGGGCATCGGCAAGCGCGGTTCCCATCGCTCGAGCCTGAATCGTGCGGAAGCCGTAGCCGGCGTACTCGGCAAACTCGATCAGGTCGAAATGGTGCGCGGCGTGCAGCTTCTCAACGGCTCGCCGCACTTGCATGCTGTGCTGGTCGATTGCGCCAATAAGCCCGCATTGCACCGAGTCCTCGGCCGGGCTGGTGAATTCTGCCAGGTGCCAGAGCCGGATTCCCTTGGTATCCCACAAGCGCCGACAATGATCGAGCTGCGACGAGTCTTCGATATCGCCGCAATATAGAACGTGCACGCTCCAGCCAGCGGTGGCGAGCGCTTCGGCCAACAGCCAATTATGCGTGCCGATGCCGCCGTTGCGGTACAAATGCTTCAGCTCATTGGCGACGATGCAAATGCGGCCCACCCCATCCATTTCGTGCATCCTTGCGTTTCTTTGCTAGGCAGCCTTCAGGCAATACGCGCCGTGGTGGAAGACCATCACGTTCATGTGATACCAGTTTGCTGTGCAGCCGCGCCATTCGTCCCGCCACCGCCGCGTTAAATCCTCGTCCAGGCGAAAGCCAAGCGCATGCATCTTATCGATCCAATATTCGTGCGGCTGTTCGTTGACGTGATCGGTACCGCCTTGGCCGGGCGTCGCCGCGCTGAACACGACGGTGTCGCTCGCAGCGGTAAGCGTTTCCACAAACCGGTCAGCCAGCTCCGGCGGCAGATGCTCGGCCACCTCGAACGAGAGTGCCACGTCGCGGCGCCGCAGCTTTCGTGGCAAGTCGTGCCGGGCGATATCAAATTTGCGAACTGAAAGACGGCGTTTTTTGCAATGGGTCAGCGCGGCGTCGGAATATTCCAGGCCGGCCACTCGCACTTTTCTCCTGCGCACTTTTCTCTTTCGAAGCGCCTCGAGGAGCGCGCCCGTTCCGCAGCCAAGGTCCAGCACTGTTCGCGGAGCCAGGTCACGGACGATGGAATCCGCCATCGGGTTTTGCGAGTAGACGGCGGTGTATTCGATGAATTCGTAGTACTCCGCATCGTACGTTTCCTGATGGCGGTCCGGCCCTGGCTTTGAGAGAGCGCCCAGCGCGCTGCGCCGCGGCATGACGCGGAGCCATTTTGAAAGCGCATCGCGCCAAGACGGGTTGCTGGCCGGAGGGAGAGTCGCCATGGGGCGGCAGGTATAGAAACACTGCATGCACTGGTCAATACCGGTCCGGCAGCAGTGCTAGGACGAGCCATCAACCAGCAGCATCGAGACAACTCAATAATTCCGCAGCGTCGAGACCGTCGAGGGATGCAAGCAGAGCGACCACGGGGCATAACGTCTTGTCCAGAAGTGACTATCGACGAAGTAAAGGATTTCGTTTCACTTCGGCCGAAATCCAGCCCGACAATTCCTCTGGCGTTTATCTCCTTTTGCGTGAATTGGTGGGGCGTCATGGCAATTTCGATGTGGGCCAAGCCCTGGGTACGATGGTGGCGAACCGCGCAGCACGCGATGCCTCCTCTATTTGCTCGCAGACGAGAGACGCTGCCAGGGCCAGAGTGTCATTTCGCCTTTATCGGCTGCCAGCGCTCTGGCACGCATCTTCTGCGAGAGATTATCAACTCCAGTCCGTACATCGCCTTAATGGTGGAGACGTTTTCTCCCACTCGCAAATCAATCTATTGGTGCAATTACGTGCACCGGTTGGGAAAGCACGAATTTCCGCCCCTGACGCCTTACGCGGCCATGAAAACATTCGACAAGTACATGCGCCGCATTGCGCGCGACGTCCATATCGAGCATGAGTGGTACGGCGGGCCGAAACCTTGCTTGAAAGCGCTCGGCCTGGACATCAAGTACAACCAGCTCAAGGGCATGACGTCGCTTTCAATCGATCTGACGTCGCGTCCGCTGCTCTTGGACTACTTTCAGAGTCGCAAGTTTCGCGTCTTGCACGTCGTGCGCAAGAATATCGCTCAGGCATCTATATCGCATATCCTCGCCAGCATGCGAAAGGTATGGCACAACTACAACGACGCCACGTCGTTCCAGCGAAAATACCACATACCTTGGCCGGAGCTGCATAGCCAAATGTGGTGGATGAAGCAGGAGCGCGAAGAATTCGAGCGTCTTAGCCAAGACTTGCCAGTGCTGCCGTGCGTGTATGAAGACTTAGTCGAAGACCTAAGGCGCACGGGTCCATCGGGTGTGCTTCCCGGCGATTCGGTGGTCCTGGGGCCGTTGGCGCGATTCTTGGGCGTCCCCAATCACTTCGTCTACGATGGCCGGATGCGCAAGGTCGTCAATAAGCCCTACGCGGAAATCATTGAGAACTTCGACGAACTTATAGCCGAACTACGCAACTCCTCCTTCGCTGAATTCGCGGACACGCTGATCGATTCGCCGGCTTGTGCCACAGTCAAGTCGCGAGCAGCCTAGAACCGGTTTCATTGCCCTCGTCGGGCAGGCAATCTTGCCTGTCTTTTCGGTCAGACAGGAATGCTGCCCCACGCTCACGCGGCTTGCGGCACTCCGGGCTCCAATGGCTTCAGCTGGCCGTTTTCCAAGCGCACAATTCGACTCGCCAGCGAAAGCGTGCTTTCGCGGTGCGTGATCATGATCAGCGTTCGATCCTGCCCGAACTCGGCGAGCGCCTCGTGAATCAGGCGCTCGCTCTCGACGTCGATCTGGCTCGTCGCTTCGTCAAGCACGAGTATCTCTGCGTTTCTCAAAAACGCCCGTGCCAGCGCGATTCGCTGGCGCTGGCCGCCGCTCACGCGCTGCCCATTGGGCCCGACGATCGTTTGATAACCGTCAGGGAATTGGGAAATAAAGTCGTGCGCGCGTGCCAATCTCGCGGCCGCGATCACTTCCTCTTCCGTAGCGTCCCATCGACCGTAGCGGATGTTGTGCAGAATCGTCTCGTTGAACAGCTCCGTTTGCTGCATCACGAGCGCGAGCCGGCTGCGCAGCTCCTTGATGGAAAGCTCGCGCAGAGAAATGCCGTCGATGAGGACGTCGCCTTGCTGCGGATCGTAAAAGCGGCACAACAAGTTGATGAGCGTGCTTTTTCCGCCGCCATTGGGGCCGACGACGGCCAGATGCTCGCCGCGCTGTATGTACAGGTTCACGTTTTGCAGCACTGGCCGCACGCCGTCGTAGCTGAATGAAGTATCGCGAAACTCAATGTGCTGGTGCGGTGACGGAAACGGCGTTGGCTTGGCCGGCTCGACCAGCCGCGATTTGGTCTCCAGAATCGGATAGAGCAAGTTTGCCGCGGCCATTCCGTTATTGATTCC
>DATFGJ010000172.1:0-9427 GCA_035249585.1 Lacipirellulaceae bacterium | reverse complement strand
CGAGCGTGGCCAGGGCCGTTCGTTTTTCTTCCAGCGACAAGCCGGCGTAAGCGGCTAAAACTTTGCTCGGAGTTGACGGATCGTCATAGGCTGCCAATCCGCTAAGCGCAAGGTCGCGCATGGCTGGTTCGGCCAAGAGCGCATGCATTGTGGAGACCAATCCCTTATCTCTGGCCGCGAGCAGTGAATTGAGAGCATCCCGCCGTGCCTCCGTTTGCGCTGATTTCGACACAACGAGCGCGCGCAACGACTCGAACGCAGCCTCGTCGCCAAATGTCACGCCCAGCGCCGTCGCCTCGGAGCGAACATCTGAGTTATCACTGGCGGCCAACTTGCCATACACGTTTGCCCACTGCTTTGGAGGTTCGATACGGCGACGTCCCTTAAAGGCTTCCCGCGTCGCTCTAAGGATGGCAAGCTGCTCCTCAGCGCTCGCCGACGCGCTCAACACGCGCACGAGCGCTTCCCGAGCTGACGGCGAATCGCTACCGCCGACGCGTCGCAACATGAAATCGCGGAGTATCGGAACCGTTTTGCCACAGGAAAGCGCGAAAGTAATCGCTCGGTCGGGGTCCGCCTCGCCTAACGGCTCGGCCGCGTACCAATACATCAGCGGAAGGTTATGGTCCTCGGCGTCTTCGGCATGCCGCGTGAGCGCCTGCAAAATGTCCCAGCGGTCGACTAGCGGCATGCGCTGTAATGCCGCAGCAAGATAGAGCCGCACTACGGGCGAGCCGTCGGTCTCTGCAAGCTTCGTGAACCGTTGCTTCCACTCTCCGGGACTTGAATCTTGGCCGTCTAGCGCCAATTGGATTGCCCAGGCGCGAACGTGCTCATCTTTGTCGTCGAGCAGCGCGGAGATAACGTCAGCGGGCAGGCCGCCGGTAACGTGCAGCGCCCAAATGGCTCGCAATTGGCGGCGCGGCTCGAAATGGCGGATGGCCACGCCGCTCAGCAGCTCGCGCACGGCTTCGTCCAACTTTCCGGCAGCCGCGCGCTCCTGCAAAATCCGCCGCGCATGGCGGACATACCAGTCGTTCTCCTCGGCGAACATCATCGCGAGCTCTTCGTCGCCGAGCTTCTTGAGATCGACCGGCGCGGCTTTCTTATCGCCGTAAACCACCTTGTAAACGCGGCCGTTGCTGCGGTCGTGGCCTTCCACGTTGTTGTGATGGCAAGCGTTCGTGTCGTACCAGTCGATGAAGAAGGCGTTGCCGTCTGGCCCGTAGCGGATGTTGAGAATCTGCGAGGCCAGGTCCCCGGATAGCAAAAAGTCCGGCCCGTGGCTGCCGACAAAGCCGGAACCCTTGGCTTTTAGAATATCGGTGTTGAGCCGCTGGCCGTGGATGTTGTTCATGAAGATCCGGCCGCGATATTCGTCGGGCCAGGTGCCGCCGAGGTAGATCATGGCGCCCGAGTGCGCATGTCCGCCGCCGGCCGCGCCGGAGCTGTCATTGCGAGCGTGCGAATGTTCGCCCAAGTAATGCAGATGGTCGGCGATCGTGCGTATGTCGGCGTACGTGTACGGATTGAAATGGTTTCCGGCCTGTCGCTGATAGCGGGCACCCTGAATCACGTGATACAAGTGTGGGATTACGCAGGCGGTGCAAAACGCCTGCCCGTGATCATCGAAATCGACTCCCCAGGGGTTGCTGGTGCCTTCGGAGAAAATCTCGAACACGTGCCGCGTTGGGTGATATCGCCAAATGGCCGCATTGAGCGGGATGCGCTCGGCGTTGGGAGTGCCCGGCTTGCCGACGCGCGAGTGCGTGAACACACCATGGCAACCATAAAGCCAGCCGTCCGGCCCCCAAATGAAGGCGTTGAGCGTTTCATGCGTGTCCTGCCAGGCCCAGCCGTCGAGCAAAATCTCCGGCTTACCGTCCGGCTTGTCGTCGCCATCGCGATCGGGAATGAACATCAAGTAGGGTGCCGCGCCGACCCACACGCCGCCGAAACCGACCTCAAGCCCGCTTACCAGGTTCAGCCCTTCGGTGAAAACCTTGCGGCTGTCGAAGCGGCCGTCACCGTCGGTATCTTCGAAGATGAGAATCCGGTCGCGCCCCTGCCCTTCCGGCGCGCGAACCGGGTACTCGTATGCCTCGGCAATCCAGACGCGGCCGCGGTCGTCGATCGCCATCGCGATGGGCTGCTTTACCTCCGGCTCGGCCGCGGAGACGACGACCTTGAAGTCGCCGGGCAGCTTCATGACGCGGGCCGCCTGTTCGGCGGGTAGACCGGCATACGGATAATTGTCGGCGTCGCTGATGCGCGAACGGATGGCATCTTCGGTTTCCGGAAGTTCGTCGTGTAACCGAAAGTGATCGAAGTTCACATGCCCCCAGCCGGCGCTTCCATGATCGACAATGCGAACAAAGATTTCTTCGCCCTGCACCTCCTTGAGGTCGGCAACGACCGGCCGCATTTCTTCGCGATTGAGGCCGCTGGCTTTGAAGACGACCTCGCCGGTATCGCTGCGTACGATCTCCGCCCGCAGCGCGCCGCCGGAACCGCCGCCGATGAGAAAACTGGCGTAGCGATGCTTCACGGGAAAACTAACCGACGTGAGTATTCCTTGTGGGCCGTCGCCGGTGCCTTCGTAGGTGCCGAGCCAATACTTGCCTTCGTGGCCGCTGAAACTATCGGTGCGGCGGGCGTGCACCGTGTCACCCTCAATCGGCTGCCGCTGGAACGCGTTGCCTTCGGCGGTCCAATCGGTGAGGTCGCCGGTTTCGAAGTCGAGGTTGAGCGTGCGGCCATCGGCTGACTTGGCTGGCAAACCGCCACCTTGCTGCGACGGCTTTGCTGATGCTTGCGAGGCGTCTGCTCTTGGAACAGGTTGGGCTGCTTTCCAAGTCGCCTCGTCGACGTTTTTAACCTGATGGGTAAGAACAAACGTGCCCTTTTTGCTGCCGACGACTATATCGGGCCACTCGTCGCCATTGACGTCGCCAGCGACGACCTGTGTGCCAACGCCGGAGTTGTTGTCGATGCGATACGGGACAAAGCGCGCCTTTCCGTTTTCGCGCACCGTCCGGAACCAATACAGCACGGCCGGATCGAGTGAACCGGGGTCTAGCTCTTTATGCGCCCAGAACCGTTTTCCGGTGACGACATCGGGCACACTGTCGCGGTCCATGTCCGCGAGCGCCAACGCGTGTAGTTGCGAAAACACGACACCGAATTCGTTCTGATCGGGCCGATCACCCATGATGAGGTGCTCGCGGAAACTGATCGCACCGTCGTCGCTCTTGATGTGCTCGAACCATGACAGCCCGTAGGCATGTGCCGCTTTGCTTGTGACGACATCGTTGTCGCCGTCGCCGTCGACGTCGTACACGAGCATTTGCGCGCCGCCGGCTTCGGCGAACGGCACCTCGTGGAACGTCCAGAATTCGCTGTGAGTAGGTCCGCCGAGCCGAGGCGGACGTAAAGGTGCCGCTCGGCTCGCGGCACCTACAGGCTGCTCGTACCAGCCGTTCTTCTCTAAAATGTCCTGGCGGCCGTCGCCATTCACATCACCAACGCCCATACCGTGCGTGTAGCGCTGATAGCCGCGATTCGGCGAAATGGCCCGAAACCTCCAGGGGTGTTTCGGATCGTCCTTCGGGATCTCGGCATAGCCCATTTGGCCGCCAGTGGAGCAGACCAGGTCGGGCCGCCCGTCGCCGGTGATATCCGTAAACGTGGGCGATTCATTGTCGGTCACAGCGAGGGCCACATGGCGCGGCCAGTGCCCCGGTTTTCCTTGCGGGTTTTGAAACCACCACGTGTTCTCGCCGGGGAAGCCAATAATGACGACGTCCTGCCAGCCGTCTTCGTCGATGTCGTGTGCAAACGCGAAGAAGTTATCCGAGTAATTGGCGATGTCGAACGGCTTGGGCGGATAGAATTCGAATCGCTCGGTGAACTTCGGCCCGGCGTACCAGAAGGGACCGGAAACGATGTCCATCGCGCCATCGCGATTGAAGTCGCCGAAGCTGGCGCCTTCGCAGAAGAACTGATCCGTTAGCTGCGTCTTTTGAAACGAGTGCAGCCTATATTCCTCGGCTGCGACGACATCCACGAGCAGAAATAGCACCCAAGCGATACAGACCTGCCTCATGACTTCACCAAAAGGAAAGAGGATATCACGCAGAGGCGCAGAGAACGCGGAGAATTCGACAGGTGAGAAGTCTGGATCTCCGCGTCCTCAGCGCCACTGCGTGAGATGTATGTTGATTAATGTTTGCGCGTAAACTCTGGAAGTCGTCGGATCTCGCCGCCGGCAACCGCCGATTCGTGCGCCAGGATGCCGACGCTCGTCCAGTTTGCGCTTGTTGGCGCGTTCGGCCACGGGTCGCGGTCTTCGAGCAGCGAATTCACGAATTCGTTCACCAAATGCGGGTGCGATCCGCCGTGGCCAGAGCCTTGCAAGAACGACAGGTGTTCGGCATCGACGATCGACTGCGTAAACTGCCGGATTTCTTTCGGCAGCAAGTGGGCGAAATCGGGCGCTTCGACGCGCTCGGGAATCTCGGGCTCGGGCCGCTTGGCTGTGTGCATCACGTGCGGCTCGCCTTCAATGAGCGTCCACTCAAACGATTTCTTCGAGCCGTACACGTCGAAACTCTCGCGGTATTGGCGGGATGTGTCATACAGAAACCGCCAGATGTGGGCCGCGACGTCGCTATCGGCAATTTTGATGTGGCACGACTCCACGGCGAACTGGTTGCCCGATTTTTCGCGAATGTCTTCGCGCACGCGGCCGGATCCAAAGCACGAGACGTATTCGGCCAGGCCGTTCACGAGGCCGAGCACTGGGCTTACCACGTGTGTGGCGTAGTGCATGGGAATCATTCGCTCCCAATACTCGGGCCAGCCGTCCATGTCCTGCGGATGCGAAGCCTGCATGTATTGAATCTTGCCGAACTCGCCCGCTTCGTACATTTGCTTGATGAACAAGAACTCGCGGCTGTAGACCACCGTCTCGGCCATCATGTACTTGAGGCCCGTATCGGCGACGAGCCGGCAAATCTTTTCGCAGTCGGCGACGTTGGTGGCCATCGGCACCGTGCACATTACGTGCTTACCGGCCTTGAGCGCCTCCTGGCTCATCCAGGCGTGGTCCGGGATCGGACTATTGATGTGAACGAAGTCGACATTCGGGTCGGCAAGCACCTGATCGAACTTCGTGTACCGCTTCGGAATCTTAAAAGCATCGGCAATCCGATTCAGGTCTGCCTCATTGCGCCGGCAAACCGCAACCACTTCGGCCTGCGGATGCCGCTGATAAATGGGAATGAATTCCGCCCCGAAACCCAAACCAATGATTGCCGCCCTGACTGGAGGAGATTTTTTCATTGCCCTGCCCTTAATTAAGCCTTTTGAGCCTCACGAAAAGGCGCTAAGACGCTAAAGAACCATAATAAACAAACCACTAAGGCACGAAGGACACGAAGGGACTTTCAAGAAGAAACCCTGCATCTAAGTTCTTCGTGCACTTTGTGCCTTCGTGGTCGAATTCCTGTCCTTTTTGCGCCTTAGCGCCTTTGCGTGAGACTTGAGAAGAGAGATGCCTAAGCGTATTCCCGATCGCGAACCCTTCCCGGTTGTGGAATAGGATATCGTCCGTCCGAATCGGCCGCGAGCGGGGACGGGGAATCCAACATCAGCTTGTCGGCATTCGGAGCAAATTCGTGTTCGACCTTAAGTACATCGTCGCGGGTGATCACCTGGCCCGTGTGTGCGGCCATTCGGCCCAACACACATTGCAGGCTGGCTTCGGTGCCTCGCTCGGTTTCGTTGTATGGCTTGTCCTCGCGGATCGCAGCGATGAGATCGTCCCATTCCATCTGGTACGGGTTCGGCTCAGGCTTATTCCACGCCCAGGCGATATTGGCGTCGCGCATATCCTGGTTTTCGAACAGCCGGCACCGCGACGGCATGTGTCCGCCGATCGAAACGATGCCGGAGCCCTTTGTGCCGTGCACGTACGTCGAGTGCTCGCCGTAGCAGCCCTGCATCGTGCGGCCGTCGAGAAACAGCTTGGCCCCATCGGCAAACGTGTACTCGACCGAGTAGGTATCGAAGTTTTGATCGACGTTGTCGCCGCGATAATGGCGTCCGCCGGTGGCATGCGCCTTTACAGGCCAGGCGTCTTTCATCCAGCAAGCTTCGTCGACGTTATGAATCAAAAAGTCGCTGAAGGCGCCGCCGCTGAGCCATAAGAACGCGTGAAACCGCCTGATCTGCCACATCAATTCGCTGGTTTCGTCCTCAGGCATCGGCTCGGTGGATTCGCTGGCGGTGCGGCCAGCCATGCGATAGGCGCGCATCATGGTGATGTCACCAATCGCCCCGTCCTTGATCCGCTGCTGCATCTCGCCGCGTGCCCGGCAATGACGGCACATCAGGCCCACGCCCACCTTCTGGTTCCGCTTGAGCGATTCCTCGCCGAGCTTGAACATCTTGACCGAGGTTGGTGCGTCGACCGAGACTGGCTTTTCCATGAAGACGTTCAGCCCCTTGTCGATCGCATACTTGAAATGGACCCAGCGGAACACGGGTGGAGTGGCCAGGATCACGACATCGCCCGGCTTCAGGCAGTCCATCGCCTTCTGGTAGCCGTCGAAACCGACGAAGCGGCGGTCCTCCGGCACGTCGACCTGTTTGTCGAACCGGCGGCTTAACTCGCGGTAGCCGCGCGAAATGGGCCTGTCACGCACGTCGGCCATGGCGACTAGCTGAATTGGGCCGTTTTTAACGTTGAGCGCGTCGGCCGCCGCGCCGTTTCCGCGACCGCCGCAACCGACGAGCGCCACGCGGATCGTATTATCCTCCGAGGCGTGAACCCAAGGCGCGGTCGCCGATACGAGCGTGGTTGCGGCCGCAAACCGCCCGGTGTGTTTCAGGAACTCTCGACGCGTCGAATCAGCGCCTGATGGAGTCGTCATGTGTCAACTCGCTTTCACTGACGTTGCTATGTGGAAGTCCCCGTGTTAATTTAGCCGAGAGCGCGGCCAGTTTGAATAATAAAAAGCGCAGCGCACTAGTGTTTTTTTGCAGACGATCTGCCACTCTTTACGAACCATGGGGGCGGGAACGATATGGCGGAAAATCAGCGGCAGCAGCGGCTGTTTCTGGGGTGCTTTCTGGCCTTGGTGGCGACGGCCTTCGGCTTCGTGGTGCGGGGCGCCGTACTGGAGGATTGGGCAACGCAGTTCGAGCTCACTGAAGAGCAAAAAGGCATCATTCAAGGCGTGGGACTCTACCCGTTCGCCATCTCAATCATTTTGTTCAGCTTGATTATTGATCGGATCGGCTACGGCACCGCGATGGTGTTCGCCTTTGTCGGGCACCTGGCATCGACGCTGTTGACGATCTTTGCCCCCAATTTCACGGTGTTGTATGTCGCCACGTTTATCTACGCGCTCGCCAACGGCACCGTGGAGGCGGTCATCAATCCGGTCGTCGCGACGGTGTACAAAGATAACAAGACACACTGGCTGAACATTCTGCACGCCGGGTGGCCAGGCGGCATGGTCCTGGCCGGCCTTTTGGCGATCGCGGTCTCTATGGCGGGAACGAATTTGGGCACCGCATTGCCGGGCAAATTATGGCAATGGCAGATGGTTATTCTGCTTATCCCGATTGTGATCTATGGCTTCCTCCTGTTAGGTGTGCGATTTCCTGTTCAAGAGCGCGTGGAAGCCGGAGTTTCGTACCGAGAAATGCTATCGGAATTTGGTTGGGGAAGTGCGTACATTGTGTCGTTCCTGCTCATCATGGGCATCAGTCAGATTCTTACGGTACTTGACATCCCAACGATCTCCTGGCGCCTGGCACTTGCTTTGGCAGTGATCCCGACCATTCCATTCGGCCTCTATGTCGGCTCGTTTGGCCGCCCGATGTTCGTATTTCTACTCTTGGTCATGTTCTTGCTGGCTACAACGGAGCTCGGCACCGACGGCTGGATTCAGGACATCATGCGCTCTGTGCT
Source organism: Lacipirellulaceae bacterium (assembly GCA_035249585.1). Classification (GTDB taxonomy): domain Bacteria; phylum Planctomycetota; class Planctomycetia; order Pirellulales; family Lacipirellulaceae; genus JABDGM01. The sequence continues at coordinate 1,446 of DATFGJ010000172.1, read as the reverse complement.
GCGTAGTCCCACATCCGGCACGCTGTTTCTGATATATACGGCCGCCATCATGTTCGTGCTGCGATTCTTTGCCGGACCGATCGTCCATCGCATTTCACCGCTCGGCCTGTTGGCTGCTTGTTCGGCAATTGCCTCTGTGGGGCTTTTTTGGCTCGGCAATGCGGGTGCGAGCGTTGGAATGCTGTTCTTGGCTGCCACGCTGTACGGATTCGGCAAAACCTTCTTTTGGCCAACGACTCTGGGCCTGGTCTCCGAACAATACCCCCGCGGCGGCGCGCTGCTGCTTAACGCGATCGCGGGCGTCGGCATGATCTCCGTCGGCACCATCGGCAGCACCGCCATCGGGACCGTGCAAGATGCCGACTTCAATCGGGCCGTTCAGCAGGCGCTGCCAGAAGATCACAGTAAGCTTGTATCCACGAAGCAGGGCCTGTTCTCAGAATATCAGTACGTCGATAAAACCAAATACGGAGGCGCGGAGCTTGACCCTGCCAAAGAAGAGCGGCTGCAGGATCTCGAAAGCGCAGCAAAGCAAAAAGCACTTACGCGAATCGCGATACTGCCCGCCATCATGTGCGTATGCTATTTGTTGTTGATCGGATACTTCCGCGCCAAGGGCGGCTACAAGGCGGAGGTGCTCACTGGCCATGCTGCCCGCGACGAAAAATTCACCGGCGGCATAACGGGGCCGGTCGAGGCGTGAGCTGCGGCGATACGGTTCACGATGTGGGCTGACTTGCAGTTTGAGCTGCGCTTCTCGTAGCTTCCGTTTCGATCGTGGCAGCGGCGGCCAGCGCGGACGTCTTCTCAACCAGCAGGTTCCATTCGATCTCCAGACGGCCGAGCAGGCGGTCCCAGGGGTCAACGTCCCATTCACGCTGGGCGGAACGATCAGGCGCCAGCCGCTCGTAAAGCGCGAGCATCCGGTCGGCGCATTGTTGCAAGCTGAATTCGGCCGCCGTTTTCTTGGCACCTTCGCTCATTTTTTTCCGACGCGCTCGATCGTCGGCAACTGCGGCAATCGCCTCGGCAAATTCTTGTGCCGAAACCGAAGCATCGAGAAGCATGCCATTTCGCTTGCTCACGATTTCGCGCGCGCCCGGCGCGTCGAGTGCAACGGCCGGCACGCCGGCTGCCATGGCCTCGGCCAGCACCATGCCCTGAGTCTCCGATTGAGAGCTGAATGCAAACACATCCATCGCGGCATAGGCATCGGCCAGGTCTTGGCCGGTCTGCTTGCCGGCGAAGACAGCCTGTTTCGCATTCGAGTAGTCGCGCAAAATACGCTGCATCGACTCCGAAGCATCGCCGCTTCCCACGACGAGGAACACGGCCTGCAGACGATCGTGTAAATAACGGCCGACGGCTTCAGCCAGGTAGTCGAGATTTTTTTCGGGCGCCAGGCGGCCGACATGTCCGATTACCGTGGCGTCTTCGGGAATGCCG
>DATFGJ010000171.1:0-5619 GCA_035249585.1 Lacipirellulaceae bacterium | reverse complement strand
CTGGCGTCATCGACGTTGATTCCAATTACCATCCGCCCGACGTCGAATGTAGCTGGATTCTGAAAAGTCTGGCGCAAATTGCGGATCGCTGTGATGCCGCGCTGGTTGGTGTCCTTGCCCTCTGGATCGACGGTGAACACGATGGCGTCTAACGGATAATCGGGGTCGCCCGCAAGAATCACCTCAGCATGAGCGGCCATTGCGCCGGTCAAAAGAATCGATGCGGCCGCGCCGGACAGTCGAACCATCCATGTGACGATCGGAAGCGAAAAGCCCTTCATCACCTGTTCCCCTTTGCAACAAATCTTAGTGCTCCGTAAATCGACCAACTCGAAGGCCGTTAAGGTCACCCCGGCTGGAAAGTCTCCCGGCGCGATTTTAGGCAATCGGCAAGTTGATTGTAAAGTTTCTGGAAATACGGAAGGGTGGTGACTAATCCCTTGTTTCAAGACAAGCGACGAGTCGTTCGGCGGCTTCGTTGCCGCTGGCGATGCATTGGGGGATGCCGACGCCGTGGTAGGCGTTGCCAGCGAGGGCGAGCGTGGCCTGGACAGCGGCGAGCTGTTCGATGCGCGCAATGCGCTCCAGGTGGCCGACGTGATATTGGGGCATCGAGTTGGGCCAGCGGGCGATGTCGGTGAGAATGGGCTCGCCCGAAATGTGCAATAGGTCGCGCAGTTCTTCCAGCGCGATGCGGCGGAGATCGGCGTCGGGCAGTTCGGCCAGCTCGGGCTGCAGCGCGCCGCCGATGAAGACTCGAATGAGGACGCAGCCCTCCGGTGCACGGCCGGGGAACTTCAGGCTTGCGAAGCTGGCGGCGATGATCCGCCGGCGCTCCACTTGGGGCACTACGAAACCGAAGGCGTCGAGTGGATGGGCGATTTGCTTGCGCTCAAAGCCGAGGCTTACGACGGCGCAGCCGGCGTAGGGGATGGCGGCCAGCTCGGCGGCGAGAGCCGGGTCGCATGATGCGAGGAGGCGCGCGGCGGCGTGGGCGGGGAGGGCGAGGATGAGGGCGTCGAATTGGGAGCTGGGAGTGCGGGGTGTGGAGTAGGGAGTCGATGATTTGAAGTTCAAATTCCAGCCGGCGCTCTGGCGGTCGACTGATGTAATCGGTGTGTTGAGGTGAACCGAGTCGCGCGGCAGCCTGTTCGCGATTGACTGAATCAGCGACGCCATGCCGCCTTTCGGCGCTGCGAATAAGGCATAGCGGGCGCCGGTGGCGTCGGTGGAACGAGGATGTGTTCCGTCGTCGGCGTTTGACTGTTCGCGGAAGCGATCAGTACTCAGGGCGCGCAGCGAGCCCTTCTCTTGTTCGCAGGCCCAGAATTGGGGCATTGTGGCGGCCATGCTGAGTTGTTCGGGGTCGGCGGTGTAGATACCCGCGACGAGGGGCTGGACGAGCCGCTCAAAGGCTTCGCGGCCGAGCCGTCGGCGGGCGAATGAGGCGACGCTTTCATCATCAGGGTTCAGGGTTCGGGGTTCAGGGTTCAGTTCGTCGGCGGTTCCCGCACTAAACCCTGAACCCTGACGCCCTGCTTCGCTACGAGCTGCGATGAACGGCTCCGCAAGTAAGCGCAGCTTTCCAAACGGGCTAAGAAGTGGCGACGTGAGGATCGGCCAGATCTTTCGCGGCGACATCAAGTAAAAGCCGCGCGGTATCTGGACGAGGCGGCCCTTTCGCACGACCATCGCGCGCCGGCGGGCCTGATCGGTGTTGATCAATTGATCGGCGACACCAACCGTGTGACAGAGGTCGACAGCCGCCGGCGGTGTGCTGAGAAAATTATCGGCCGAGCGCTCGATGAGAAAACCGTCGCGGCTTACCGTGTCGAGGACGCCGCCGAGGCGCGACGACGCCTCGAACAAGTTGAGTTTCGCGTGCGGCAGAAGCTGGCTGGTTCGCAGCGCGGCGGCCAGGCCGCTGATGCCGCCCCCGATAATGGCGATTCGAGGGGCGGCGGAACCTGAATCGTCGGATGTTGAGGACATGCAGCGTACGTCCGCGGCAGAATGCCAAGTACTGAGTGCGCAGTACGCAATGCAAGCAACGAACACGTGGCTCGATGCTAACCTGCTTTCTGCTCCCTGCCCCAGGTCCCTACTCCCAGCTCCGTGCTCCCTGCTCCCCGCTCCCTGCTTTCTCACGCTACCAGATGTGTCGGCTTGGATGCCAGGGCCAGTAGGAGCGCGGGTGCGCGCCGAAGCGCCATTCGAGGCCGAGCGTGAGACTGAAATTGTGCTGGGTCGCGACGCCGCTGTTGCCCCAGGCCCAGTGGTCGGTAAGTTCGGCGCGCGCCGCCAGCCAGCGGCGCACAGGATATTTGATGCCCATGCCGATGGGCAACGTCCACAGCGTTTCGTCGCGAAGCGCACCGGCGTCGGTCGGAAATTCCAGCTCCGTGGCGCCGATGCCCCATCGCCAGTACGGCCGCACGCAGGAGTCGCCCCAGGGATAATACATGAGGTTGGCGCTCCATAGCGTAAGGCTATCGCCGTCCTCGGCATCGGGGGCCGCGCTATTGATCAGCTCCGGCGTTGCCCAGTGCAGGGACAACTCGCTGCCCCAATAGTGGTCCCAATCGCAGCCCACGAAGATGCCGCCGAAGGCGTCGACATCGTCGCTCACCGACGGTTCGACGGACCGCATCATCCACATGTTGCCAAGCTCGCCGCCGACATAGTAGGGCCGATTGAGCCAGCTGGTGCCGACCATCGGCTGGCCAAGTCCGACATTGCGGCCGTGCGTGTGCGAGTGCCGCAGGCCCAGCCACGACATGGCGGAGTGGTAGCTTTTGGGGTGCGCTTGAGCGTCGTCGAATTCGGCGGCCGGATCCGCCAATTCAAACGGCTCCGGAGTGGACTGGCTTTCATCAAGAAGTGCGTCCGGCGGGATTGCGTCGAGCACGAGCAGGGACACATCGGCTTCCGAGGGCGGTTCGGCGGAAAGCCCGCGCGCAGCGACACTGCCTGATGCGACGATCAGGACGGCCTCGAGGACAGCGACTTTCCACGAGCGCAACATAAGCGGCAACCGTGAGCGCGGCAGGCAACGACGCGTGTCGCGCGCCGTTTCCGACAAGAAGAGAGGAAAAGCGGCCAGATTATTCCGGGCGCGGCAGGTGGCGTCAATGCGGAGTGTAGGTCAGCCTTTCCAGGCTGACGGCGAATCGATGCGAAAACATGTCAGGCTGGAAAGCCTGACTTACTGCCTTGCAACTTCGCCGTTCGAGTCGCTAGCGGCGCCGGCAGTGCTTCCTTCCGCCGGTTCGGAGGCTGTTTCCGGATCCGTTGACTCCGGCTCCGTCTCATCAGGCACTACGTTCGCGTAGGCAGTCAGCGTCGTGCGAAACTCTTCGCCGAGGTCGGTTGCAATGTGGATTGTCTGCTTCACGTTGCCGACGTCCTTCTTGGCGTCGAAAACAATTTCCACGACGTGCAAGGCTTTCGCGCGATCATCGACCTTGAACTGAAAGCTGTCCTCTTCGCATTTGACGGAGAGGATTCGAAACGGATTCTTGCCGCGAACAATGACTTTTTTCGAGACCCGCCCGCCCAGCGGCACGTTGCCCAGGAGCACCGATTCCGGGGCGACGGAGATTTGCGCGATGATGCGACCGGCAACATGGATGGGAATGCGCGGGTTCTGATCGTCGTTTGTGACCAGCACGAGCTGCTCATTGAAGTATCCGGCGGCGGCCGACTCCTTCAAACGCACGAGCAACTCATAGCCGACGCGGCCCGAATAGCGCTGTTTCTGCTGAAGCTCGACCTCGAAATCGTCGCTGGCGCCGCGGACGTCGACGATTCTCCAGCTGGAGCGGCCCGCGTACGTGACTTCCACTCGCTGTTCGGCAGCCGTGCCCTGCTGGACGGCATCGAATTGAATCGCGCCCGGCTTGAATACCACGTCGCCGCGGATGTTGCCGTTCACGCGCAATTGCGTCTCGCCACGGCGCGTGACGCCGTTGTCGTTCCAACGGACTTCGACGGTAAGCGTCGCGCCGTGCATGCCGGTGAAGGTGCGCGTGTTAAAGCGCGCCACGACATAGCCGACGTCATACGTTTTGAGCAGCTTGTTTTCGATCGAAGGCGTCGTGCATCCGCAACTGGAGCGGACGCTGACCAGCTCGATGTCCTGTTTGTAGATATTCTTGACGGGGAAGCGGTGGACGGTGTCGGCGCCGCGGGCCACCGTGCCGAAATTGTGCTCGCGCTCTTCAAACATTTTCGCGACCCAGGCTTCGGCGCGAGCCGATTGGGCCGCGAGCCCGGCCAGGCAGAAGATCGCGGCAAGTAACCGGCGCATGTGCATAAACCCTTCCCCCCGGCGAAACTCAATCTTGGGCGGCCCAACCGCCCGGGCGCGCGCCACGCGGCGCCAAAAAGAAACGGGACTCGAAATGTAACGCCTTAGGGTTAATTATAGAACTGGAACACGGCCCAATGCGACCGCAAGTGAACAATTCCACCTGGCCAGACGCTAATTGCCGCGTCAGCACTTCGAACTTGCAAAGTGCGGGACGTCACGGTTTAGCTAAAGCGGAGATTTGCATAAAATATGACACGATTCGGCGCGGAGCTATTCCAGGCCACATCGGCCAAACTGGGCCTCTGTGTGAACGGAGAGTCGAATCGGCCGAAAAGTCAGAATGCCCGTTTAGTCCGTCACAACACCACTCTTTTATAAAACGAGTTGATAATGTCCGCGTCGCCCAATATTAATCCGGACCGCTGGTATCAAACCGGTGGTAAAAGGTCGATCGGATTGGTTGTGATTTGTGCGGCGATGGCCGTATGGCTGGCGTACCGCCACGTGGGTGGGGGTCCGGCGAGCGCCCAATCGTCGGTGGCGGCCGCTGCGCCTTCGCCGGCCGGCGGGCCAGAAAAAACGGTCGGCGAAAACCCGTTCCCGACCCGCGTCGCCGCTCCGCCGCTGGATGGCGGCGAGTGGGTCAACACGGCCGGGCCGGTGTCGCTGGCCGACTTGCGCGGGCGCTTCGTATTGTTGGATTTCTGGACTTATTGCTGCATCAACTGCATCCATGTGCTGCCGGAACTGAAGAAACTGGAGCACGCCTATCCGAGCGAACTGGTCGTAATCGGTATCCACTCAGCGAAGTTTGAAGGCGAGCAGGTGACGGCCAACATTCGCGAAGCGGCCGAGCGCTACGAAATTGAGCACCCTGTGGTGAACGACGCGCAAATGGCGATTTGGCGGCGATACGGAGCACGGAGCTGGCCGACGCTCGTGCTTATTGATCCGGTCGGCGATGTAGTGTGGGCGGCCAGCGGCGAGCGCACTTTTGAGGATTTAAAGAAGGTGATGGATCGCGGGTTGCGATTCTACAAGGCGAACGGATTGCTGGTGCCGGCGCCACGACCGGCGATCTTGGCAGACGAGGCAGCGGCCGCCACGCCGTTGCGTTATCCCGGCAAGCTGCTCGCCGACGAGGCGGGCAAGCGCCTGTTCATCGCTGACAGCAACCATAATCGAATCGTCGTAGCAGGTTTGGACGGCGCACTCCAATATGTAATCGGTTCCGGCGCGATTGGGCGACGGGACGGTGGTTTCGACGAGTGCAGTTTCAATCACCCACAGGGCATGGCGCTGGTGGG
>DATFGJ010000170.1:0-17318 GCA_035249585.1 Lacipirellulaceae bacterium | reverse complement strand
TCTCGCCGGCCTGGAGTACGCCACGATCAACTTCTGGCGCAACCCAGGCATCATGACGATGCTCGACTCGCGCGGCGAGCTAGTCCAACAGGAAGAACCGATCCATAGCGGCTGTCCAATGCTGCCAGTGAACTGGCGCGGCGACGGCCAGGAATTCAACCTTCTCTCTGGCAACACGCGCGAGGGCGGCCTCGTGGACGGCCGCTTCCGCCGCGTCGTGATGTTCCCTGACGACGGCCATCCCGACCTGTGCGCCGCCGCGATAAATCTCACCGGCGACCCGCGCGACGAGATCATCCTTTGGAACCAGGAGGAAGTGTCGATTTACACCCAAGACAAGCCGTTCGAAGGCGATCGCATTTACGCGCCACGACGCAACCCGCCTTACAACGAATCGAACTATCGCATTAGTGTTTCTTGGCCCGCGTGGGACGATGGCAGGAAAGCTTCTGCGGCCAGTCCGTAGACGGTGCGCCGCCGCATCCCAAGCCCTGCAAGGGGGCAATACGATAGCCCAAGGCGCAGCCCTGGGTAAGGCCGCACCGCAAACCGTTAGCCCTGAAAGGGCGGGATAAACATCGTTCCAGAGGCGCGCGACGTATTTCGCCCTTTCAGGGCTTTAACAATATTGTTGCAACTCATTACCCAGGCCTTCGGCCTGGGCTATCACATTGCGGCCTTTCCGGCCGCGATTCTCAAAGTGCAGTCGGTTCGAGCTTATTACCCAACCGGCGCAAGCGAAGCGACAACGCAATGGCCATGACTCCCAGCGCTAGCATGTAGGCGCCGATCAACAGGGCAATCGCCAAGAGCCCCGCGCCGGGACGCGCGAGAATGAGCGCGCCGAAAAGAATCGAAAGCAAGCCTGACAAACCCAGAATCCATTCGTCGTCGATTTCTTTGCGAAGCCGAATTGCCGCAGCGATTTCGAAGACGCCCCGTACGATGGCCGAGGCCGCGACGACGGACAGCAGCACGACCAACGTAAGGCCCGGCCAGGTAAGGGCCATCACTGCGGCGACAATTCCGGCCGCAATCGCCAACGCGCCGAGTATTACCATCGTCCACCAAACGGTGCCGTCCGATTCGCCGCGAATGCCAATGATGACGGCCGCGACGCCATCGATCGCGGTAAATATGGCAAACAAATACGCCAGCGCGACTAGAGTGATGGCGGGCTGGGCAATCATGGCAATGCCCAGCAGGATCGCAACAATCCCACGCAGCAAAAGTACCCACCACCGCCCACAGATCACCCGCAACATCGCACCCTCCCGTGGAAATTGGTGACGTTCGCTACGCGCTACCACAGCGCCTTGGAATCTCCGCGCCAGATGACAAACCCTTCGATGGCCTCGTACTCGGCCAGGCCCAGCTTGTCGTATACCTGTGCCGTATCGCGATTGCGATCTTCGGCCCGCTTCCAGAATTCGCGCATGTCGGGGCCTGGAAACAGGGCCCGGTCCTTCTGCGATTGATGCTTGAAAATTGCCTTCCGTTTGCGTTCCACCTCGGCCGGGCTAAGCGGCACGGCCACCTCGATTTCGTGCGGCCCCCATTCATGCCATGCGCCGCGGTAGAGCCGCACCTCGCAGTCGGCATACCAATCCTCGTTCTGGCAGCGTTGGCAGGCCGTGAGCACTGCATTGAGGCACACGCGATGTGTGCCGTGCGGGTCCGATAGATCGCCCGCCGCGTAGATTTGATGCGGGCGAATCTGCTGCAGCAATTCGACCACCATGCCGATGTCCTGTTCGCTGAGCGGCTTCTTCTTCACGCGGCCCGTCTCGTAGAACGGCATGTCCATGAAGTGCAGCCGGCCTTCCGGCACGCCACAGCCGCGGCCCGCGGCCCGCGCCTCGCCGCGGCGGATGATCGTCTTGATCATTTGCACTTCCGGGCTATCCACCTGCCCTGGCTTCTTGTTGGTGAGGAACTGCTCGACGTGCGCTTCCAGCTCGGCGGCCCGCTTGGGCGAGACGTCGAAATGCGAGTTGAACTCGGTCACGAACTCGGCGTAACGAATCGCATCATCATCGAACACGGCGATGTTGCCCGAAGTCTGGTAAGCGATGTGCACCTCGTGGCCTTGCTCCACAAGCCGGATGAGCGTGCCGCCCATCGAGATCACGTCATCATCCGGGTGGGGCGAAAACACCAGCACCCGCTTGGGGTAAATGTCGTCGTGAGCGAACGTGCGGTCGCCCGGCTGCTTGGCGTGCGCCGGCTTGCCGCCCGGCCAGCCGGTAATCGTCGATTGCAAGTGCCGGAACACTTTGATGTTGATGTCGTAGGCCGATCCGCGCTCCGCCAGCAGATCCTGCAAGCCTTCCTCGTTGTAATCTTCTTCGGTGAGCTTGAGGATCGGCTTGTCGAGCTTGCGCGCAAGCCAGATCACGGCCTTGCGCACCTTTTGCTCGTTCCACTCGACCGGACCCAAGACCCACGGCGACTTGTAGCGCGTGAGCGCGTCGGCGGCCGCTTCATCGAGCACGACTTGCGCGTTGGGATGCTCCTGCAAAAAGCTGGCGGCAATCGCCGCGCTGACTTCACCTTCGACGGCTTTCGCCACGATTTGAGACTTATGCTCGCCGAACGCCAGCATGATGATCTGCCGCGCTTCGAGGATCGTGCCCACGCCCATCGTGATCGCGCGCCGCGGCACGTTCTCCTGACCGAAGAAGTCGCTGGCCGCATCCATCCGCGTCACGCGATCGAGTGTGATCAGCCGCGTGCGGCTTTGCTTGCCTGAGCCCGGCTCGTTGAAGCCGACGTGCCCGGTGCGGCCAATGCCCAAAATCTGCAGGTCGATGCCGCCCGCCTTGGCGATCTGCTCTTCGTACCAGCCGCAGTAGTCGAACACCTGCTCGAGGGGCAGCGTGCCGTCCGGCACGTGCCAGTTGCCCGGCGCGATGTCGACGTGGTCGAACAAGTGCTCGCGCATGAATCGCACGTAACTTTGCAGCTCGTCGGGCTGCATCGGATAGTATTCGTCGAGATTGAACGTGACGACGTTCGCCAGCGACAGACCTTCTTCGCGATGAAGTCGCACCAGTTCGCTGTACACGCCAACCGGCGTGCTACCCGTGGCCAGGCCGAGCACGTACTGCCGCCCCTCGGCGGCACGCTGGCTGATTAAATCGGCGATGAGCCTGGCCACCGCCTTGTTAGCCTCCGACGAATGCGAAAACACGCGAACCGGCGTGCGCTCCCGCTGCGCCATGGGATCGTGTTTCCGCGTTGGGGCGAGTGAAATTGCAGGCGAGGAAGCGTTTTGGGCTGCGATGTTCATCCGGCGATAAAGTGTGAGTGGGCGAATTTGCTCGTGAATTTTCAGTATAAGCGACTCACGATTTCATAGCGAGCCGGGTCGTCCCCAACCCTGGCTTCGGCGCGGGGCACGCCCGCCGCGAATTGCGGCGTCTGGACGCCCGCTCCATGAGCCCTAAAATAAGACCGCGTCGTCAAGCGGTTCCGAACGATCAGCTACTAGATTACTGAGGAGGACTCCCATGCGCTCTGCAACCTGGCAACTCGCTCTGGCAACTGGTCTGGGAATCATCGCGGCAACAGTCATCAGCTACGGCACGCATTCCAATGCGCAAACGGCGCCGGCGGCCCGGGCTCAAGCGCCACAACCGCAAGGGACGGCACAAATCACCAAGGCGATTGCCGTCGTGCAGCCGCTCGGCAACAGCAAAGTCAGCGGCAAGGTCGTCTTCCGTCAAACGCGCAGCGGGGTGGAAATAATCGCCGAGATCAAAGGCCTCGCACCCGGCAAGCACGGCTTCCACGTCCATGAATTTGGCGATTGCTCGATGGCCGACGGCACATGCGCAGGGGCGCACTTCAACCCCACCGGTGCTCCGCATGCCGGCCCCGATGACCAAGAGCGCCATGTCGGCGATTTAGGAAATATCGAAGTGCGCGAAGACGGCACCGCAGTCTATAAGCGGGTCGATAAGCTGGTCTCGCTGAATGGCCCCAACTCGATCATCGGCCGCTCGGTGATCCTCCACGCCGACCCGGACGATCTGAAGAGCCAACCCTCAGGCAACGCGGGAGCCCGCGTCGGCTGCGGCGTCATCGGCATCGCCGACCCGAAGATGGAGCACTAAAACTACCGCCAAAGCCGATACTCGACTCTCACGTTAGTGAATGGTTCCATTGCTGAGCGCGGGCGATCATGGCCGGCGCGTGTGTTGCCCAATCATGAAGGATCGCCGGATCAAAATCCGCGCCATTCGGCCAGACCAGCGTACGCACCTCTGGATCAATACGCACCTGATTGAAAACGGTCAGATCACTTAGAGGACCGTAGAGCGCGCCGGCCAGCATGGGTCGAAAGTCGATCACCTGCTCCGTTCCATCATCGAACCGCACTCGAAGCGTGTAGGGCGCTTCGATCCGAAATGACTCGACTTTGTAAATTGGATGAATCATCGATGTGCGAAGCTGGGCGTTAGTCAAGCGGCTCGATTGGTATCGGAGGCTCTCCAGCTTGAAGTCGTTCCCAATCCGCTAACAATTCGTCTTGATGCAGTTCAGCCCATGCCTCCACTAGCCGTCGCTGCCGGCGCGGCAAGGATCCGGCAATCAAATCAATCGGCTCCAGGCTGAATACTGCAACGTCATCTTGATAGTACGCGTGAAAGTGCGGCAAATGATGAGGTTCCCCAACCTCCATATACATCCGAATAATAATCCCGAAAAAGCGGCTTAATTCCGGCATTCTTCAAAGTATACCTCACTCGACCGACCGCGGCAAAATCACTCATGCCTTAGCGCTTCAATCGGATCAAGGCTCGCCGCCCGCGCCGCTGGGTAGACGCCGAATATCACTCCGACTAGAACCGAAATCGCAAACGCCAGCGGAATCGACCAGCCGATCAAGTGCGGCTCCATTTCTTGAATGAGCTTAGGCACCGTGGCCATCTGCTCCGGGAACCAGCGGAACAGCTCGCGCCGCGCGACGAGCGTGATCGGCCGGCAAAACGCGCCACCCAGGATGCCGAGCGTGCCGCCGAGCACCGACAGCACGACGCTTTCAGTGAGAAACTGCCGCGTGATGTCGCGCCGCTTCGCGCCCAAGGCGCGCCGGATGCCGACTTCGCGCGTGCGCTCGATCACCGTGGCCAGCATGATGTTCATGATGCCGATTCCGCCGACTATCAGCGAAATTGCCGCGATCAGGCCCAGGAACACGATGAACATGAGCTGCGTCGTGCGGGCCTGTTCCAACAATTCCAGCGGCACGACCACCGCAAAGTCGGGCAGCGTATGGGCGTATTGAATTGTGTTGCGCACGACCTCGGCCGTCGGCAGCACCACATCACGGCTTTTCACTTTGATCGTAATCTGCGACACCTGGTTGATGTCTCGCTGGAAACTGCCCGGCTTGATGGAGACGATCATGTCGCCTTCGCGTCGCCACAGCGTCGTGACCGGGATGTAGATGTCGTCCGAAAAGCTTTCGGCGGCGAGCGAGCCGCCGATGCCCGCCGACGGCGAGCGGCGCTTCATCACACCGACCACTTCGTAAAAGTCGTCCTTGACCATAATCTCCTGGCCAATGGGATCGCCGACCGGGAACAGCTCAGCGGCCACCTCCGCGGCCAGCACGCAATAATTGCGCTCCGATTCGATGTCGGCGTCCGAAAGAAATCGGCCACGATCGACCACCAGGCGCGTGACCTCGGCGTAATCAGGCGTCGTCCCGACGATTCGCCCTTCCATTTTCCGCTGCTTGTTGCGGAACTCGATCGCCGGCAGGATGCGCATCGGGATGGCCTTCTCGATCGTCGGCACGGTGGCCAACAGCCGCACATAATCGGCCCGCGTCAACCCGTACCCGGCATCCTGGGCCTCATCCCCCGATGGCCTCACGGTGCGCACGATAATATTGAGCGCGCCCAGGCTGGAGATCTGCTCCTGCGCCGCGCGGCTGATCCCCTCGCCCAGCGCCAACAGCCAGATCACGCTCGACACGCCGATGAAGATGCCCAGCACCGTCAGCGACGAGCGCAGCGGATGCATCCACAGGCTCTTAATGCTCAGTTGCAGCGTGCGTAGCCAAACAGCGAACATGGCAATTCAAAAAAAAGAATGGCTCACGCAAAGGCGCTAAGGCGCAAAGTTCGGATTATGAACCACGAAGACACGAAGGAAACAAAGTAGAATTGTCTTGCAAACTCGCAGCATCTGCTATTCTTGTTGGGCACGACCGCCGCCTTAGTGTTCTTGGTGTCCTTTGTGGTTCATTTTTGCATGCCTTCCTATGCGCCTTTGCGCCTTTGCGTGAGATTTCCTATTTGGAGTTCTAAAGAGTCAGTTGCGTTCGTCGGAAACGATGTATCCGTCCTTTAAATGGATCGACCGCTTGGTGCGGGCCGCCACATCCGGCTCGTGCGTGACCATGATGATCGTGCGGCCCTCGCGGTTGAGCCTTTCAAGCAGATCGAGTATTTCGTTCGTCGTCGCCGAGTCCAGGTTACCAGTCGGCTCGTCGGCCAGGATGAACTCCGGGTCGTTGATAAGGCTGCGCGCGATGGCCACGCGCTGTTGCTGGCCGCCGGAGAGCTGCGTCGGCCGATGGTTCAGCCGCTGCGAGAGTCCCACCATTTCGGCCAGCTCCAGGCAGCGCTGGTTCGTCTGGCGATTGATGCGGTGACTGTAATATAGCGGGACCTGAATGTTCTCGACGACCGTAAGCGCGGGCAGCAAATTGTACGACTGGAAAATGAAACCGATGCGCGTAGCCCGGATTTCGGCCAGGTTGTCGTCGCTCATCCGCGAGACGTCGACGTCACTGAGCATGAACCGGCCGGAGGTGGGCCGGTCCAAACAGCCAAGCAAATTCAAGAGCGTGCTCTTGCCGGAGCCGCTCGGCCCCATGATCGAAATGTAATCGCCTTCCGGAACATCGAACGATACGTCGCGCAGGGCATGAATGGTCTCGCCGCTAAGGACATAGTCCTTACGCAAGTCGGCAACGCTCACGGCCAACCTCATTCGCCAGCCCCCGACCCGGCAGAACTCGTGGTTGGGGAAGCGGCCGTCTGATCGGCTTGGGCGGCCGTGCCGCCGCTGGCGGGAGCGCGTGTATCGCCAGGGGCCGTGCCATCCGGCACGCGCATGTGCGGCTGCTCGCCGCCCGGCTGCTCGGCCGGCTGTTCACCCGATTCCGCGCCACCCCGGCCGTCCTCACCGGCTTCCCGGCGCTCGCGCCGACCATTTCCGCGCTGCGGCACGGCCCGCTGCGCTTCTTCGGGCGCGAGCTTTGGCAACTTGACCTGATCCACATATCCCCGCGGATTCATCGCCACCCGGTCGCCTTCGTTGAGCCCGCTATGCACAACGAAAAACTTGTCGTTCGTTGGTCCCGGCTTGATTACCCGCGCGTCCCAAGTGCCGTTGTCATACACGAAGCAATACAGCTTCCGGCCATGCGCGTACACCGCCTGCACCGGCACCTGCAGCGCATTTGGCACTTCGGCACAACGAATCGTCACGGAGGTCGTCATCCCCGACCTTAAATCGGTCGTCGGCTCGTCGATCGCCACCAAGGCCTTGTATTCCTTCACGTTCGCCTGGCGCCAGCCGGTAGGCTCGGCGTATTGATTGACTTTCTCCACGTATCCGTGCAGCACGCGCTCGCCGAATCCCACAGGGCTGATAACCGCGGCCAGACCGGGTCGCACGTATTGCACCAATGATTCATTGACCACCATATTAACGCGCATCGAGTCGGCGTTCGGCAGCGTAATGATCACCTGCCGCTCGCGTACCACGGTCCCCTCGTCGACGATGAATTCCTGGTCGCCGCGGCCATCGGTGATGTGTGCATACTTCACAATGCCGTCTTCCGGGGCAACGATCGTGCACTTGGCAATCTGGTCGTCCAATTCTTCGAGCTTTTCCAGCTCCAGCTCGTGGCTGTTCTGACCCGAATCCCATTTCGCCTTTGCGATGAGGATTGCGCTTTCCAGCGTGGAAAGCATCTTGGGCTTCGTGAACTCGTCAAGCACGTGGAGTTTGGTCTTGGCCGTGTCGAGATCTTTCTTCGCTTTCTCGACCGCAAACCGGTCGGCCTCCAACTGCAACTCGTTCACGTAGCCCTTCGAGGCCAGCTTCTGGCTGTAGGCGTAGTACTCCTTGGCGCGGTTGAGATTCTCCTCGGCGACAAAAACTTCGCTCTCGATAGTTTGCCGCTCTTGAAGGTACGTGCCTTCAAGATACTCCCGCTTGGCGATGACGGCTGTGTCGTAGGTGTTTTTGGCCTCGACCTCGGCAGCCTTGGCCGCATTGACCAGAATCTTCTGGCTCGTGCGCTGAGTCTTCAGAGCCGAGGAATCGAGCTCCACCAGGAAATCGCCCTTCTTCACCTCGGTGCCTTCGGGAACGATACGTAGAATGGCGTTGCCAGTCGTGTTGTTCGACTTCACCAGCGAGCGGACCTCGGTCACGTCGAATGCCTCGACTTCGCCGCGCTCGGTGACGGTGAGTTCGAAATCGTCGCGCTCGACCGTGTGCAGCAGAATGCCTTTCGTGCTATCGGAATTGTCGCGGCTATTCATCCACCACCAGATGCCGCCGCCCATGGCAAGCATGACAGCCACAAGAGCCGTTGCGCTCGCAATCGTGGCGCCGCCGTGGCGAGTGCGCAAGATCATCCCGATTTTCAATCGCCGCGACTTCATTCTTAACCGCCCGCAAAATGTCATGGCAGCAAACCCGCCACAAAAGCGCAGAATCGCCCCAAAGAATTTAACCCCGCCCGCCGCAGGATGTGTCGCGACGAGGGGTTATCGGCCGACTGGGGCACTAAGCTGGTAATTATAGGCCCGCCGCCCCCTCGTGTCAGCCGGTATTCATGCTCCGTCCGGCGGCCAAATTGGCCCCATAAGCCGCGGCTCCACTAATTCGCCATTGCCCCGTGTGGCTCCGGCAACAACTCCGGACCCTGCTCCTGGAGAATGGGCAGTTGCTCGTCAACCGGCGACTCGTCGGCACGCCGCTCGACATTCGCGCAGGGTGCCGGCAACTCGTAGGGCACGTTGCACGCCCCGGCCGCCACGAATGTTCGCAGCGGCAGTTCGTGCTCGATGCGGATGCCGTTCTCATCCAGCTCCATAACGCCCAGGTCAAAATCAAGGTTCAGCCGCTGCACCTCGTGGTCGACCCACACACTCAAGAAGTCGTTCTGCACGTTGAGCAGATCGACCAGGGCTTGAACGAGGTCGCGCGCCACCGTGGCCCCGAACTGCGCGCCTCCGCCAGGCTGGGTGGGAGTGCCCGGCGCCGACGGCGCTACGGGACGCGCCGGCTCGGACAGGCGAAACCGTGCCAAATCGACCTGCGTGATGCCGACGTGCACAGCCGCCCGCCGCAGCTCGAAGTTGAGGTCATCGAGCTGCAGCTGCCGCAGCGTCGCGCGCACATCGCGCTGCACCCGATCACGGAACTGGTAATAGCGGCGCCGCGACTGCTGATACTCGATCAGCGACTGACGATATGTGTTTCGCTCACTCAGCCGGGTGAGCGGCGCGTCGAATTGTAGTCCGACACTAAGGCGGCCATCGGAGGCGTCCAGGGCGAAGGGGTTATCGCTCACGGTCGTAATATCGCCCGAAAACACCAGATCCAAATCGCTTTGCAAATCGTTCGCGTTGAAGTGGATCAGCCGCCATGAATCCACCAGCGCCGCGCGGGCATTCATCCAATCGCGCCTGTGCCGGCTGGCGATGCAGAAGGCTTCCTCGGCCGTGAGGTCCACAGGGTCGAACGTGATTGCGTCGAGCCGCGCGCGGGCCTGCAGAAGTGACAGCTCCAATAGCTCCGACGAGAGTTGAGTCAGCGCGCCGGTAAGCTGCCTGCGGTGCTCGTCAGGCGCAAGCGCCACCTCGCCGGTAAGTCCATCAATACGTGCCCAAACAGCTTCCATCCTCTGGCTTAGGGTTTCGATCTCCTGCGACAGCGCGGCGACTCGCTCGTCGAGCCGCTCGACGCTCAATAGATCGGGGTCCATCTCGATTTCCTGAGCATCCTCGCGCTGCGCCAGCCGCTCGAGCGATGCCCGCCGCTCCGGAAGTGCCTCCGTCAGCAATTGCAAATCGTTGCGAGCGGCGGCGAGACGCTCCTGGCTGGCGGTTTTGACTTCGGCCGCTTCGCTTACCAGCGAGGCGAAGTCCGTAGGCGCGCTTTCCATCTCCGCGTCCGGCGGCGGCTCGGCCGGCAACGCAAGCGGCTCGCCCGCCTGGCCCTCTTCAGCCCCATCAACGTCTCCGCGAAGCACCGTGAGCAGGTCGGTCACGCGAATCTGCACCGCGGACAGGTCAGGATCCAGCAAATTGAAGCGGTCCAGCGTCGGGTCCGAGATCTTGACGGGCAAATCCGGCGGCAGGCCGTGCTGCAGCTTGAAGTTGTCGAGCGTCTCCTCGTAAATCGCTTCGGAATTGAGCAGTTGGCTTTGTGCGTTGTACAAGGCTTGCCGCGCCAGATCGACCTGGAATCGGTCGATGCGGCCCGCTTCGTAGGCCGCCTGAAGCTGCTCGACGCTGTCGCCCAGTCCGGCAATGTTCGAATATTGGTTGCGGATCACCTGCGCGGTTTGAAGCAAGCCAAGGTAGCCGCCGGCTTGCTGCGCGCCGGCCCCGCCGGTGAACCCGAAGCCTTGCCCGCCGAAGCCGCCGCCGAACTCGCCGACACGTCCGAAGCCACCGCCGCCGACGCCCGTAAAGCCTTCCAAACCGCTGCCGCCAAAGAAACCGCCGCGCCGGTTCGGCCCCTGGCCCGGATCTTCGCCCGTCACCACGCTCAAGTAAAAGCCGCGACGATAATGCTCCATTTGCCGCACATTGGCCAACAGCGCCCGCTCGGCGATCGTGAGCCGCTCCATGACGCGGATTCGTCCGCCCGCGCGCAAGAGCGGCTGCACCATGGCAAAGTCCAACACGGTACGGCTGGTGAAACCGTCCGCGCCGGCGAATTGCCACATCAATGAATTGGCCAGGCCGATCACCAGCTCGCCGCCCGTGGCAGTGAGTTTCCGCGCCTCAAAGCCGCCTGAAGGCAACCGTCCGCCAGGCACCGATCCGCCCAGCGGCTGCACCGTGAGAACATTCGAATTCCCAGGTCCGGTTGTGAAAAACGCCGATGACCCGCCGAAGAATTGTGTATCGAAGCGGAAACGCTCGAACGTCACATCCAGCCCGGACAAATACAGCGTCTCTAATTGCTGCTGATAGTTCGGCGACTGGAGCAAGGCCAGCTGCACGGCCCCGGTCAAGTCCAGCACAATGTTCCCCTCTTCATCGCGCGGCAGGTGCTGCTGCCACTCTGGATTGTCCGTGTAGGGAGTCGTGTCCATGTGCCGCCAGCACGGCGAGCCAGGCTTGCAATCGACGCAGTGCATCAGCCGGTGTGACGCCGGGTCGTCCGGCGGCATCGGAGGACAGTCCGGATCATTACCGTCATGCATTCGCGATCGAGGATCGATATCCATGCGAAACTGTCCCGGCTCGCTCCCGATGGCCATCGCCTTGTTGTCAATGATGCAGTTCACTTCATCGTCGGCTTGCTGGCGATAGTAAGCCCGTGTGCAGCCGGAGGTCGAGACGAAGCTCGATACCAATAGGGCCATGAGCAGCATCGAGGAAACGAAATGCATGCGGTTGTGCCAACTCTGCGGCCGCAGGTGCGAGTGCCTATTCATGCGGCCTCCCTTCCATGATCAGGGAGGGACGCGTACTCGTCGGTGAGTGTTGCCGGGAAGCGCAGCTGATCGGCCGCACCGAGCATTTGCGCAAGTAGTTTTTCGCCGTTTGCCGAGAGCTGCCAAAGGCGCCGACGGCGATCGCCCAGCGCGTTTTTCTGCGTGATCCATTCCTCGGCTCGCATCCGCTCGACCGTCGCGCTAATCTGGGCAGGCGAACATGCGAGCTGCCGGGCGATCGTCGTCTGATCGCATCCGTCGCCCGATGCCGACTTCAAATACCACAGAATCTGAAACTCCGGCTCGCTGAGCTCAAACCGTCCAGACCATTCGCCCAGGGCCCGAATCGCGCGCCGGCCGTCCGCGGCCGAGCGGCACGTGAAACTGATGCGGCGCCAATCCGAGTTGCCTGCGGACGGCGCATCGACGTTTATCTGGACGCCGCCGGGATTGGAGTCAGCTGCTGTCACCGCTAGCCATCCTTGGCTGGGCGCATTGGATGAGATCGCAGCTCTAGGACGCTGCGATACGAAAATGCCAGGCGCGAACAATTCAGACGAGAAAACTTCGCCTAAGCATTTTTCGGACGGAGATAGTTCAAACTTGAACCGTTGATCCGGACTGCCAGGAAAATAGCTTCTAGCAGAGCGGAAAAAAGAGAGCAGCCAAGCCTGCGCGTGGACAATAGAGTCTCACGCAGAGGCGCCGAGGACGCTGAGGGAAATGTATGAAACTTCCTCTGCGAACTCTGCGCCTCTGCGCCTCTGCGTGAGCTGAATTCAAAAGCAGTTTTCAGTTATTGCTTTCATTGTCGGCGTTGTCGCGGTTACGACGGCCGCGTCGTCCACCGTCGCCATCATCGCCGCCACGCCCACCGCCGCCGCCGAAGCCACGGCCGCCGCCGCCAAAGCCACGGCCACGGAATTGCGACATATCGACTTCAACCGGCTCGCCCTTGAGCTCTTCGAGCTTCGCTTGCTGGTCGCTCGTGAGCACAGCCAACAACTTCTTGTCGCCTTCCTGTTGGATTTCCTGAAACTTTGCCCTCATCTCGTCTTGAGACAGCTCTTGATCGCGCAGGTCACGGAACGCCTCGCGTGCTGCCTCCATGTTGCTTTCGCGCGCCTCGTCCAACTTCGTCTTTTGCTCATCAGTGATCTCGAGCTCCTTGGCAACCGCCGGGTCGCTCAAGGCGGCCGCGCCATTGACCTGAATCGAGATGCCCAGGAGACGCTTCTGCTGATCCGCGTCCAGCACTTCCGCCAACTTGGCTGAAGCCTCTTGATTCAGCTTTTCCATTTCGCCCTGAGCGGCGCGGAAATCGCCTTCGCGGTTGCTGAACGCCTCGCGACGTGCTTCACGCAGCTCATCGTTGATCGCTTCGATCTTTTCCTCCTGCTCCGGAGTAACATTCAGCGCGGCGCGAACTTCGTCGGCTTCTGCAACCAACTGCACCGGGGCAATGAGCCGGCCACCAAAGCGACCGCCGCGGCCGCGCCGTCCGCCCTCGCGCTGGGCTTCGGCCACTTCGGCAACTAGCGCGATGATCGCCAACGAGGCGAGCACCCACGATACCCTGCCTGAAAAACGACTCATAATGGGGTCCTTTCTTAGAACAAGCCAGGAACAATTGAAGAGAAAGAAGCGTGGGCCGTACGTTACGGCCCAGCGCAACTACTTTGCTGGAACAGACCTCCGCGCCCCTGGAGCGTGCCGATTAATCTAGCACAGTCCCTGGAGGAATTAAACACGCCGGGTTAACCCTGGGTGCCGGGAAAAAAGGAGAACTTTGGGCGAAATCGGCCCGCCGGCGTCTTAGGAATGGCCGGGACGCGCGCGGTACAATAGAGTTGCGTAGCGCTTTCTCTTCGGCGGGGCATCTAGGTTCATTTGCCGGCTGACTTTATGGCCGAATCATCCGATTCTCTCGAGCAGGGCAATTCCAAGGCTTCGGATGCCGAGTTATTCACGCCAGCCTATCTGGAAAACCGCCGCCGAGCGCTGGACCAGTCGGGCAGCCCGCGTGACTTGGATGACGGCGACCCGCGACTTCCCGCCGGCCATGCCTACGCAGTACGCAAGAGCACGTGGATTACCAGCGAGTTCCGACGCGTGCATCGAAAGGGCGCCATGGACATTACCCCCCAGGATGTGATTGACGCGCTCAATGCGGGCGGCGAGAAGAACTGGGTGCTCATGGGATTGCATGGCTACGTCGGCTACATGCCCAATCCGCGGGCAACGCAGGACGTTGATATCATGGTGCCGTATAGCGAGCGCCAGCGAGCCAAAAAGGCAATTACGGCACGGTGGCCGACCTTGAAGATCCGAGAGCTTTCACAGGTCACTCGCTTTGGCGACCCAGCCGATTTGGACGCCGAGGGCCATCCCAAACAGGTGATCGACCTGATGCATCCTTGGTCGCCATTTCAAGAACTCATCCTCAAAGAGTACGTCATCGTCGACGAAGCCACGCAACACCGCTTGCCGACCTTGGAAGCGGCTATAGCGTCAAGATACGCGATAATGCGGTCAGCAAACGCCGACCGGGCATATCGCGATCAAAATGATGCCGACTTCCGCCGCCTCGCAAAAGCCAATCGCGGCAATATCAAAGAAGTTGATCTGCACCGACTGGCCAGCTTGGTCTGGGAGGGCGGCGCCAACGAAATTGCCCGCTTTATTGAAATCGCGGTCTCCGATGGGCCGTTTCCTATTTGAGGCCCGACGGGTCGCGGAACCGGTATCCGATGCCTCGCACCGTTTCGACCAAAACGGCATGCGGGCCGAGCTTTTTGCGAAGCGAGCGGATGTGTACGTCGATCGTCCGCTCCAACACGAGCGAATCGCCGCCCAGGGCCGCGTCAATCAACTCGGATCGCGAGAACACGCGGCCCGGCTGGCGCACCAGCGCCTCCAGCAGCCCGAATTCGCTCGGCGTCAGATCGAGCGGCTTGTCTTCGACCGTAACGCGGTGGCGCTCGCGATCCACCATCACGCCCTGGCTGACCAGCACGCTGCCGCTTGCGGTATCGCCTTCCCGGCGGCGGAGCAGCGCCCGGATCCGTTCCAGAAGCACCTTCACGCTGAAGGGCTTGGCCACGTAGTCGTCCGTGCCCACCGAAAAGCCGACGACTTCGTCGGTCTCTTCGCTCTTGGCCGTGAGCATTAGCACGAGGATATTGCGCGTGACCGGGTCCGCGCGCAACCGGCGGCAAATCTCCAAGCCGTCGACCATCGGCAGCATCAGGTCGAGCACAACGAGGTCGGGCGTGCGCAGCTTGGCCTGCCGCAAACCGTCCTGGCCGTCGTTTGCCACCAGCGTCTGGTACCCATCCTGGCGCAAGTTGTAATCTAGCACCTCGGCCAGCGAGCGGTCGTCTTCGACAATAAGGATTTGGCCCTTGCCCATTCGTTCGTTCCCAACGTAGTTGACGCCTGTGCTGGTGAGTAAGTGAGTAAGTGAGGCGGATTGATACTTACTCACCTACTCACCTTCCGCCCTCTACACGGCCGGATGCAAGTTATCCAAATGATGCCGGGCGATTTCGCCCTCCACGAGATAAATCACGTCCTCAGCGATGTTCGTCGCACAGTCGCCGATGCGTTCCACGTGCCGGCATACGGAAAAAAAGTGCAGCGCCGCCTCCACGAGGTCCGACCGCGACCGCATCGTTTCCAGCAACTCCTCGATCACGCGGCGATTGTACTCATCGACTTCATCATCGCGGCGGCAAACTTCGCGAGCCGCCTCCACGTCCTGGTCGACAAACGCGTCCAGCGCTTCGTGCACCATGTCGGACGCCCGCATGAACATCCGCTCCAGCTTGGCCGGAATCTCGAACTCCGGGTGCTCGGTCAGCGAGATCGTCCGCTCGGCAATGTTTACCGCAAGGTCCGCGATGCGCTCCAGCTCCGTGTTGATCTTGAGCACTGTCGCCGTACGGCGCAGGTCCACTGCCACCGGCTGGTGCAGCGCGAGAATCTTGAGGCATTCCTCCTCGATCTTCACCTCGCGCACGTCGATCTCGATCTCGCTGGCCGCCACCTCAGCAGCAAGATCGGCACGCCGCTCCAGGAGCGCCTGGCAGGCCTTGGAGATCATTTCCTCGACGCGCGAAGATTGATCCAGTATCTCGCGCTCCAGCGCTTCCAAATCTCGTTCCAAGTGTTTCGACATGTTCTTGTTGAGGATGCAGGATGCGGGATGCGGGGGGCAGGGATCAACATCGAATGCCTTTCCCTGCTCCCGGCATCCTGCATCCTGCATCCTTTTTTCAAAATTTGTTCGCGCTACCCAAATCTTCCAGTAATGTAGTCTTCCGTCTGCTTAATGCTCGGGTTGGTGAACAGCTCATTGGTCGATCCGACTTCGATCAGTTCGCCCTGATAAAAGAACGCGGTCTGGTCTGAGACGCGGGCCGCCTGCTGCATGTTATGCGTCACGATCACGATCGTGTATTTGTCGCGCAGCTCGAAAATGAGGTCCTCGATGCGCGAAGTCGACGCCGGGTCCAGCGCGGATGCCGGCTCGTCCATCAAGAGCACGTCCGGGTTGGTGGCCAGCGCCCGGGCGATGCATAGCCGCTGCTGCTGCCCGCCCGAAAGCTGCAGTGCCGAGTCGTTCAGCCGGTCTTTCATTTCGTCCCACAATGCGGCCCGGATGAGAGATTTTTCCACAATGTCATAAAGAACGGCCTTGCCGCGCACGCCGGCCACGCGCGGCCCGTAAGCCACATTCTCGAAAACCGACTTCGGAAACGGGTTCGACTTCTGAAACACCATGCCGACCCGCTTGCGCAGCTCGACCACATCAACCTTCGGCCCGAGAATATCGCGGCCCTCGAGCAAGATTTCTCCTTCGATCCGCGTGTCCTCGATCAAGTCGTTCATGCGGTTAAGGCACCGCAAAAACGTCGACTTCCCGCAGCCCGATGGGCCAATGAGCGCCGTCACGCAATGCCGCGGAATCAGCAGCGACACATCAGACAATGCCTGCATCTGGCCGTAATAGAAGTTAAGATGATCGACCGAAATCTTGGGCGAACCGCCGGCCAGGTCGTCGGCCGTGCGCATCGGTCGCTCGCGAGAAATGGATGGTGGCCGAACTGCCATAAGCGGTCGTTTGATCGTTGTCTCTAGCATAACTTGGCACTCTTTGACTTCAAACGCAAGGAGCAGATAGCGAGAGTCCGGATATTAACCGTTGCTGTGAAAGTCGAGAAAAAGCGGTGATTGAATCCAATCAAGTCTATTTCCTGGCATCCGTCCTGCCGGCCCTCATGCATGGTCCGGCTGCTTCCCTTGCAAACGACGCACGGTAAGCCGCAATGCCACGTTGAAGATGAATACCAACGTGATCAGCATCAAAATACCCGCCCACGCGAGGTTCTGCTCCTCTTCGTACGGTCCCGTCGCATACACGAATATTTGCACAGTTAACGATGGAAATGGTTGCGACGGATCGAGCGTGAGCAGCCTCGAGCCAAGCGCGGTGAAAAGCAACGGAGCGGTTTCGCCCGCGACGCGCGCGATGGCCAGCATGATGCCAGTGAGCGTACTGCCGCCGGCTGCCGGCAGGACGACCCGGAGGATGGTGCCAGCC
>DATFGJ010000169.1:0-6981 GCA_035249585.1 Lacipirellulaceae bacterium | reverse complement strand
GCCGGCGATTCCCGACGCGTGCCAGTGGGTCGTGTTCCTGCGAAATCATGATGAGCTGACGCTCGAAATGGTCACCGACGAAGAGCGCGATTACATGTATCGCACCTATGCGGTGGATTCCAGGGCGCGGATCAACCTGGGCATTCGCCGCCGGCTCGCGCCGCTGATGGCCGATAACCGCCGGCGGATCGAGCTCATGAACGCGCTGCTCTTGTCGCTGCCGGGCACGCCGATTTTGTATTACGGCGACGAGATTGGCATGGGCGACAATTATTACTTGGGCGACCGCAACGGCGTGCGCACGCCGATGCATTGGAGTGGCGACCGCAATGCCGGCTTCTCGCGCGCCAACCCGCAGAGCCTTTATCTGCCGGTGATCATCGATCCGGAATATCACTACGAGGTGCGCAATGTCGAGGTGCAGCACGCCAACCCGCACTCCCTATTGTGGTGGATGCGGCGCGTGCTGGATCTGCGAAAGCAGTATCCTGCGTTCGGCCACGGCAGCTTCGAGGCGATTACGTCTGATAACTCGAAGGTTTTCAGCTTTCTGCGCGAGACCGATGCAGAATCGATTCTCGTCGTGGCGAACCTTTCGCGTTTCTCGCAATACGTCGAGCTGGATTTATCGCGCTTCCGTGGGCGCACGCCGGTGGAGCTGTTTGGGCGCACGTCGTTCCCGGTAATCGATGAGAGGCCTTACCGCATTTCGCTTGGCCCGCACGGGTTCATGTGGTTCTGCATTGGCTGCCGCGACGGGGACAAAACGGAGACGACGCCGGCCGAACTTCCGACCGTTCGCGTCAGCGGCGGCTGGGACGGCCTCCTGAAGGGCCAGGGACGCAAAGCGCTCCGCGAGGCGCTCGAGCCGTACTTGCGCCGCCATCGCTGGTTTGCCGGAAAGGCGCGCACTCTGCAATCGACCGATGTGATCGACGTGTTTGAAATGGACGCTTCGTCGGGAGAAAACGGGCTGCGCCTGCTATTGGTTAGTGCGGCATATGCGGAGGGGGAGCCGGACGCCTACGTTTTACCGCTAATGCTAGTCGACGAGGCATGGGCGGCCGACGTTCTGGTTGAGCACCCGCTTGCGGGGATCATTCGTGTCGAATCTCCGCAACAGGACCGAACGCTGTTTGTCTGCGAAGCGAGTTGGAACGAGCACTTCTGGCAGGAACTGCTCACGCTAGTTGCCCGTTCAGGAAAGCTTACCGGGTATAAAGGCACACTGGCTGGAATCCGCACGGCCGCGTTTTCCGATTTGTGGGGCGAGGCGGCACTCGAAAATTCGCCGTCGATGCACGGCGGGGAGCAAAGCAACACGTCGGCGCGGTTCGACGAGCGGTTCATTTTGAAGCTGTTTCGCCGCGTGACGCCCGGCGAGAACCCGGATTTAGAAATTGGGCGAAAGCTGACCGAGCAAGCGAATTTGCCGCACGTGCCCAAAGTGGCCGGGGCACTTGAGTACCGCGACGCGGCCAACCGGCAGATGACGGTAGCAATTCTTCACGAATTCATCCCAAACGTTGGCGACGCCTGGACGTTTACGCTCGATGAGCTAGGGCGATATTTCGAATTAGTGCAATCGCAGTCCCCTGAACCGGCGCTCGTTGAGTCGACTCTCCCTCTCCCTCCGGGAGAGGGCCGGGGTGAGGGTCAATCACCAGTACGCAAGGCACCCTCACCCTACCCTCTCCCCAAGGGAGAGGGTTTTGCATCGGAGTCCGAGTTGCAGATGCCGCGCACGCTCGAAGAGTCGATGCGGCTCGCCGCCACGCAACTGGCTCGAGATACGGTCGGCGGCTACCTGGTTTGGGCGGAGCTGCTTGGGCGCCGAACCGCCGAACTGCACGTCGCGCTTGCGCGAATTGAAGGCGACCCGGCGTTTTCGAGCGAGCCGTTCACGCGATTGTATCAACGCGGGTTGTACCAATCGATGCGAAGCCAGGCCCGAACGACGCTTGAGCTCCTGAAATCGCAGTTTCACGACATGGATGATGAAGCCCAGTTGCTGGCTGGGCACGTGCTGGATCAGCAGCACGCAATCTTCGCGCAGCTTGGGGAGCTGCTCGTTGATCGGATCGATGCTCGCCGCATCCGCTGCCACGGAGACTTTCACCTCGGCCAGGTGCTGTTCACAGGAAAGGATTTTGTGATTATCGATTTCGAAGGCGAGCCGGAACGGCCCGTGAGCGAGCGGCGCATCAAGGCCTCGCCGCTGCGCGACGTGGCTGGGATGTTACGCTCGTTCCACTACGTGTCGTACGCGGCGTTGCGCGGGAAGACGCCCACGCTGTTCATGGAAAGTGCGCCGATTCCCAGCGATTCGTGGGCTTCTTTCTGGTCGGCATGGTCCTCCGCGTCGTTCCTGCAGTCGTATCTGGCCGAATCGCGGCCGGGCGGATTCTTGCCGCCCGACGCATCACAGCTGCGCACCTTGCTCAGAGCATACCTTTTGGAAAAGGCGCTCTACGAGTTGCGCTACGAGCTCAACAACCGGCCCGACTGGGTAAAGATCCCGCTGGAAGGAATTCTGCGGTTGGTGCAATGAGTGAAAGTTAAAGCAACATAGGAGTGTCTCTCGCAAAGGCGCTAAGGCGCAAAGAGTCGGCGATGAAGGATGAGAGATAAAGGATGAAAAATTGAAGGATGAAAAGTTGAAGGTATAGTCATCGCTGATCTCTCATCCCTCATCCTCTTTGCGCCTTGGCGCCTTTGTCTTGGCCGAATGCTGGAGCGGCACTTGAAAACGACTTACGATGAAAGCAACCAGGGAATTCAACGCATTGTTGCGAGATTGCAACGTGCAGGCGGCCTACGAGGATGTAACCGGCCGGCGACGCCGCGCGTCGGTTGATGCCCTTTTGAGCCTGCTTCAATCGCTTGGCATTGAGATCGACAGGCCGGATCAGGCGACCGGGATTCTGCGCGCTCGCCAGCATGAGAGGAGCCTGCAGGGAATCGAACCAGTTCATGTAGCCTGGAACGGCGCGCCGCAACCCATTGCGATCTCGCTTCCCGCCGCATTCGGCGGCGGGCAAATCGATTACCGAATCGAATGCGGGTCCCAAATAATCGAACGCTCGATCCGATTTGACTCTTTGCCGCTTTCGGCGGAGAACAGTAGCCGGTCGAGCGATTTCGTAAGCCGCATGCTGCCTCTGCCTGGAAATCTGCCATGGCGTTATCACAGGCTTCGGCTTACGGCGGAGGGCAGGAACTTTGAGTCGCTCATCATCTCCACGCCGCGCAAGGCGTTTGTGCGAGATGATGCACAAGCCGCGGCAAACAAGACACATCACTCAAACGGCGAAGCGAGACGTGGCCGAAGTTGGGGTGTTTTTCTGCCGCTCTATGCGCTGCGCACGCGGCGCGACTGGGGCGTTGGCGACTTTACGGACCTCGGCGAGCTGATGGATTGGGTTGGCGCGCTCGGCGCGTCCGACGTCGGCACGCTGCCATTGTTGGCCACATTTCTCGATGAGCCATATGAAATAAGCCCCTACCGGCCGGCGAGCCGGCTGTTCTGGAACGAGCTGTATATCGACGTCGAGTCGATTCCGGAAATGCGGGGTTGCACGGAGTCCCGGCAACTAGTTTCGTCCGATGGTTTTCGGAGGCGCATCGCGGCACAGCGCGGTAGTGAGCTTGTTGATTATTGCGAGGTGATGAAGCTCAAACGCGAAGTGTTGGCACCGCTGGCGGCGAAGTTTTTTGAGGAACGGCCGCAACGCTTTGACGAGCTGGCAAAATTCATCCTGGATAATCCGGCCCTCATCGACTATGCGCGATTCCGCGCGGTTTGCGAACGGCAGCGTGCTTCGTGGCCGAGCTGGCCGGAGCGGCTGAATTCTGGCGACGTCACCGATCGCGACTACGATAAATCCATCTTGGATTACCATGTTTATGTGCAGTGGATCGCGCACGAGCAGCTTGCAGCGTTACGGCGGCGAGGCGAAGCGGCGGGTTGCAACTTGTATCTCGATTTGCCAATTGGCGTCGACCCGCGTGGCTACGACGTATGGCGGCATCGCGAGATGTTTGCGCCGGAAACGAGCGTCGGCTCGCCGCCGGACGTTGTCTTTCCAAAGGGGCAGGATTGGGGCCTGCCGCCGATGGTTCCTGAGCGGCTTCGCGCCGAAGGTTACGTCTTGTTTCGTCGCGTGATGGAGACCAGCTGCAAATTCGCAGGCCGGCTGCGGATCGATCATGTGCTTGGTTTTCATCGCTTGTACTGCATCCCGCCTGGGTTTGAAGCGGATCAAGGGGCGTATGTGCGCTATAACGCAGACGAGTTGTATGCGGTGGCGACCCTGGAGTCGCACCGCAACCGCTGCGAGCTCGTGGGCGAAAATTTGGGCACAGTGCCAATAAGCGTCGATCGGCAAATCGCTCGGCACGGCATCGCGGGCATGTGGGTAGCGCCCTATGAATTGGAGCCAGGCCGACGCGCCGGGCTATCTCCGCCCCCGCCACAGCATGTGGCCATGCTCAACACGCACGACATGCCACCTCTGGCCGCGTGGTGGAAAGCGGCCGACGTGGCGGACCGCATCGAACTTGGGCTGGTCAATGGCGAAGCCGCGGCTCGCGAGCGCGACGAGCGGCTTATCGCCATTGGGCAACTAAAGGACTGGCTGCGCTCATTGGACCTACCTACTATGGAGGACGAGCTGCAGGGCGACGCGGATGTGCCGGTGCGGCCATTGCTGCGCGGCATCGCGGCCAGCGAAGCCCGGCTCGTGCTTATCAACTTGGAAGATCTCTGGCTCGAAACGCGGCCGCAGAATATCCCGAGCGTTTCCGACCAGCGGCCCAACTGGCGTCGCAAGACGCGCTACCGCCTCGATGAAATAATGAGACTGCCCGAGGTGATCGAGGCTCTGCGCGAGACCAATGAGCTTCGCAAGGCAAAGGAACCAACTATATGGGCACCATGATGGCGAGGCATCCGGAAGCAGTGCTGTACAACGTGAGTCTGCTCACCGACGACGACCTGCATTTATTCAACGAAGGCACGCACTACGATCTTTGGAAGAAGCTTGGCTCGCATGTCATGCGCGACGGCGAGGTGCCCGGCACGTATTTTGCCGTGTGGGCGCCGAACGCACGGTGGGTGTCGGTAATTGGCGAATTCAACCAGTGGGATAAAGGCCGCCACTCGCTGCGGCAACGCGGACGATCTGGAATCTGGGAAGGTCTTATTCCAAATATCGAACCCGGCGCGCTGTATAAGTACCACGTCGCATCGCATGTCGGCGGCTATGCTGCCGACAAGGCCGATCCATACGCGTTTCAGCACGAGACGCCGCCGCGGCGGGCGTCGATCGTATCGGAGCTGAATTACGACTGGAATGATCAGGCATGGATGGACTCGCGGCACGAGCGCAATCGACTGGAAGCACCAATCTCGATCTACGAAGTGCACCTCGGCTCCTGGCGTCGGAATCATCACGAGAATTTCCGCTGGCTGAATTACCGCGAGCTGGCATTCGACCTGGCCGATCACGTCCGCCGCCTTGGATTCACGCATGTCGAACTGATGCCGGTGATGGAGCATCCGTTCTATGGCTCATGGGGCTATCAGACGACAGGTTATTTCGCACCGACGAGCCGCTACGGCACGCCGCAGGATTTCAAGTTTCTGGTGGACCATCTCCACCAGCAGGGAATCGGCGTGATCCTGGATTGGGTGCCGTCGCATTTTCCCAGCGACGAGCACGGGCTGGCGTTTTTTGACGGCACGCACTTGTACGAGCACGACGACCCGCGGCAGCGCGTGCAGCCTGATTGGAACAGCTATATTTTTAATTATGGGCGCGCCGAAGTTCGCAGCTTCCTCATCAGCAGCGCGATCTATTGGTTGGAGGAATACCATGCCGACGGACTGCGCGTCGACGCCGTCGCCAACATGCTCTATTTGGATTACTCGCGGCAACCGGGCCAGTGGATTCCCAATAAATATGGCGGGCGCGAGAACATCGAAGCCATCGACTTCCTGCGGCAGTTCAACTCGGCCGTGTACGCGCGGCAGCCGCACGTGCAGACGATCGCCGAGGAATCGACGGCCTG
Source organism: Lacipirellulaceae bacterium (assembly GCA_035249585.1). Classification (GTDB taxonomy): domain Bacteria; phylum Planctomycetota; class Planctomycetia; order Pirellulales; family Lacipirellulaceae; genus JABDGM01. The sequence goes on along the minus strand of DATFGJ010000169.1, from coordinate 909 downwards.
GCCCATGGTCTCGCGGCCGGCTCATGTTGGCGGGCTGGGCTTCGGGTTGAAATGGGACATGGGCTGGATGCACGACACCTTGCGCTACATGTCGAACGACCCGGTGCATCGCAAATACCACCATGGCGAGTTGACCTTCCGCATGGTGTATGCGTTCCACGAGAATTTTGTGATGCCACTGTCGCATGACGAAGTGGTGCACGGCAAAGGCTCGCTGCTGACAAAGATGGCCGGCGACCAGTGGCAGAAGTTCGCTAGCCTGCGGCTGCTACTGGCATATATGTACGCCTCGGCGGGCAAGAAGCTGCTGTTCATGGGGGCCGAGTTGGCGCCATGGGAAGAGTGGAACCATGAAAGTGAGCTGCCCTGGCATCTGCTGGAAGATCCCCAGCGCCGCGCGTTCGAGCGCTGGCTCACCGCGCTCAACGTCGCCTATCAGCATGAGCCCGCGCTGCACGTCTTGGATTGCGAGCCGCAAGGCTTCGAATGGATCGACACGCATGACTCCGAGCGCAGCGTGATCAGCTTCCTGCGCAAGAGTCCCGGCGGCCGCGAGCAGATCGCGGTGGTCTGCAATTTCACGCCCGTGCCGCGGTACAACTACCGCGTCGGCGTGCCGCGCGGCGGCTACTGGCGCGAGCTTCTCAACAGCGATGCCAGCGAGCACGGCGGATCGGGTCACGGCAACCTCGGCGGCGTTGACGCCTCGCCTGTGCCGTGCCACGGGCGGATGCACTCGCTCACGCTCACCTTGCCGCCGCTGGGGGCGGTGTTCTTGAAGTCGGATGCAGTGTAGCAGGCACGCTTGGCTCGACTTAGTCGCCGAAGTCTGTGTGCCGCCCGCTGAAGCTGAATAAGGTGGGCACTGCCCATCTTGCGTGGTAAGCTAATCCGCAAGCAACACCGTAC
>DATFGJ010000168.1:0-8559 GCA_035249585.1 Lacipirellulaceae bacterium | reverse complement strand
TCGGACTGGATTTGGATAAGTCGGAGGAGAGTTGAACATGCTTCGTCGCATGAGCTCGAAAGCAAAAGCGATTGGTTCCGTGCTGGCGATTTTCTCAGCCGCCTTGGCATTCGGCCACCCCGAGAGCGCGAACGCGCAGCCGTATTACTACGAGCCGGCGCCCGACTATTATCATAACGACACGGCCTCCGGCACGTTCATGGGCGGCGCCCTTGGCGCCGTGACCGGTGCGATCATCGGCGGCAAGAAGGACCGCGGCGAAGGCGCTCTCATCGGCGCCGGCGTGGGCGCGGTGACGGGCAATTTATTGGGCCGCTCCAAAGACCGCGCCGACGAACACCGGGCCGCCGTCGGCGCCTCCGTGACGGCACACGCCAACCAGCAAGCCGCCGCGCTGGCCATCACGAACTACGACCTGGTGAGCATGACGCGGGCCGGCGTGAGCGACGATGTGATCATCAGCACGATGCGCTCGCGCGGCGCCCGGCTCGACCTCAGCCCGAACGCTCTCATTTCGCTCAAGCAAAGCGGCGTGAACGACCGCGTGCTGTTGGCCGCACAAGAGATGAACAACGGGCCGGCAATTGTCTACGGCGCCCCGCGCCCGCCCGTTGTCGTGCACGAAGTTCGGCCGACCGTCATTGTGCGGCCGAGCCCGTGGCGGCACTACCACTATCACCATCGCCATCACCATCCGCACTATCACACGCGGATCTACTTCGATCACCATCACTAGTGCGGTAGCACAGTAACATCCGAGCGGCCGGACCAAGATGGTCCCGTTAAATAGTCCGGCCATGTTGGCCGGGCAGGGTTAGCGCAACTCGCTCATATACTCGATCACGTCGAGGAACTCCGCCGGAGCGAGCGTGCTGGCCAGGTTTTCCGGCATGCTGCTTTGCTTGGTTTCGACGATCTCTTCGATGTCGTCCATCGACAGTTTTTGTTGCTTGCCTTCCTGCATGAGGAGCGTGAGCGAGTCCGCGGTCTTGTCCTTGACGAAGCCCACGAGCACCTTTCCCTCCACCGTGATCACGGTGCTCGTGACGTACTTTGCATCAACCTTCTTGCTCGGATCGATGATCGACTCAATAAGCTCGCGGCGCGTGAGCCGCTTGCCGACGTCCGAGAGATCGGGGCCGAAATCGTAGCCTCGGTCATCCACTTTATGGCACGCTGTGCACACCCGGCGGAACACAGCCCGGCCGTTGCGCCGATCTCCGTCGAGCTTCTCGAGCGCCGCATAACCTTTCTCGCGCACGTCGTCGGCCACCTCCGGATTGCGCACCGCATCCAAATGCCGCTGGGCCGCCAGGCCCGGACGCCGGCGAGCTACATAACTGGCGATGAACTCGTATCCGTCGGGATTGCTTTTCTCCAGCGTGCCGGAGTTGTAAGCCTCGCTCCACACGGCCTCGAGTGCGCCGATCGTGTGTTCCAGCGTGTAGTCGAGCCATTTGTCCATGGGCGACTCGAGCGCGGCCAGTGCCGCATCGACGGCATCCATCCTTGGAAAGTAGCTCAGGCCCCGCACGGCTTCCAGCCGCACGCGCGGATGATCGTCCTTGACTTGCCGCTTTAGGATATCAAACGCTCCGGGCAAGTATTCGCGCTCGTCGGCCACAACATGCGTCGCGGCCGCCCGCGCCTCGGGCGTCTTGGACTGCAGGACGCTTTGCAACAGTTTCTCGTCCACAGCATGATGGTTCTGCAGCACCCACAGCGCCTCGCATCGCACCCGGTCGAAATCGGGATCGTCCGCATTCAATTCGGACACCCATTCGCTGACGGCGCGAACAACTTTATCTGCCGATCGGTCGTATAACTCGCGGCGTGCGCGGTATCGTGTGCGCGGCTCATACGCACGCAGCTGCTCCAAGAGCTCGCGCTCGCTCTTTCCATGCTGCGTGATCGGGTCCAAAAGCGGCCGCTCCTTGTGCACGAGTCGATAGATCCGCCCGTGCTGGTGGTCGCGGTTGGGGTCGCGCTGCGAGTACTGCATGTGGCCGATCAGCGCGTTGCACCAGTCGCCGAACCAGAGAGCGCCGTCCGGGCCGATTTGCAAGTCGACCGGGCGGAAATTCTTGTCGCTGCTTTCCAGCAGATTGTCGGCGCCGCGCCTGCGATTTCGCTCACCATCACTGCCGCGCCGCATCAAGCGATGGCCGCCGAAACCGGCCCCATCGTCGTACACCGCGAACCGCGGGATGCCGTTCATATTGATGACGCAGCAATAGACGAATTGCCCTTGCACGTCGTCGGGGAAGTGGCGGGAGAGCAGGAATTCGCTGCCGACGGCCGGGCGCATCCCCTGGTTATCGAAAACCGGATCCAACCCGCGCCGGGACGGTGCTTTCGCGCCCGACAGCGGCGAATCCCAATGCTGCTGGGCGCCGGTGCCGTCGCCCACGATGCCCTGCCCCCACGAATCGAATACATAACACCACGGGTTGCCGTATCCCGGCGTTATGAAGTGCCGCAGCTTCATGGTGCGAGGGTCGAGCACGTGAGCGCCGGGGGCATCTTGCGTGCGGTGCGGACCCCACGGCGTTTCCACGCTTGTGCTCATCGCCAGGCCTTCGAGCATGTGCAGCAATCCGCTGTGCGAATACTCGAACGCGCCCACCGCGTGATGTGTGTCGTCGCTGGCCCAGCCGTCGAACAGGTGCACGACGACGTCGGCCCGATCGGCGCCGTCGGTATCTTTGAGCCAGATGAGTCGCGGCTGATCGGTCACCAGCACGCCGCCGTTCCAGAATTCGAAACCAGTCGGGCAGTGCAGTTTGTCGTAGAATATTTTGCAGTTGTCGGCCCGGCCGTCGGAGTCGGTGTCCTCGAGAATTAACAGCTTGTCGTTGGGCAGCCGGTCGCCGGGCTTCCACTGCGGATACGTCGGCATGCACGCGACCCACAGCCTGCCGCGATTGTCGAAGTTCAGCTGCACCGGCTTGGCGAGCTCCGGAAATTCGCGCTCGCTGGCGAATGCCTGCACCTCGAAGCCCTCGGGAACCTTCATCGTCGCGATGCATTCCTGCGGCGACAAATATCGCAACTCTTGCGGCTCGGAGTAGTCTTGTTCCGGGTTGCCAAAACGCGTGGGCGGAACGTAAAGCTCGCCGGTTTGGCTGTCGTCGGGCGGGCCAGGCGATTTGTTTTGGGCAAGGTCCCAGATATAGCGGTCGCGCACGGCCGCCATCGCGCGGATTTTTTGATATTCCTTCGGAAAAGTCTCGGTGTCCCAAGTGCGGCGGCCGCCGTAAACATACCAGCCGTTGAGCATGCGATAGTCCTGCATGTGAAGCCAGGACTTTTCGATGACGCCGGCGCGCAGCTTGGCGAACTCTTTGGAATGGACATCCGCGGTCGCCTTGCTGCCGAAAAGCACTCGATCCAAGATGAGCCCAACCTCGCGATCGCCCGCTTCGTTCAGATGGCAGCCGTTGATTGTGTATTGCAAGCCGGGTTCGGCCGAAAACAACGACTTCGTGCGCGTAAACAGATTGATGTACGGCAAGCCGCGGCTTTGGGCCACTTGGGAGACGATTTGGGCATACCGCTCTAGCTTTTGATTTCTCTCGGCCGCATCTGGCCACAGCGGGTTTCCACTCGGCTCCCAGGCGGTGGGCGAGATAAGCACAAACCGGGGCGGCAAACCGGCATCATCGCGCGGATGCTGCTTGGCCATTTCGTCGAGATACGCCTCGTAGGCCGCGCGAAATTGCTCCTCGCCCTCCTGGCCCGCGAACGATTCGTTGAAACCGAAAAAGCACACAAACATGTCCGGGCCGAATACTCGGAGCGGGTCATCAATCGCCGTGTAGTTGTGCGGCCGCTGGTGCACGTCGACCGCTTCGCCAGGCCAGGCAAAGTTTCGCACGACCAGCTCGTACTGCGCGAATCGTGCGTGAAGCAGTGCTTCGAAGTGGCCGAACAGGTTCATCCGCTCGGCCAGCGAGTTGCCTACCAGGGCGATGCGCTCATTGGGAACGAATTGCAGTGGCAGCGGCTGGGCCTGGATTGCGGCGGCATCGGCCGCGACCGTAGACGATGGGCCGATGTGCCCTACGGTTGTGACGAGCAGAAGACCAATGGCTCCAAGCGCCGCTGCTGTAATGACACGATGCGCCGATAGCATCATCGACGATTCCTCAAGCTGAAGTGACAAATGTTGGACCTTCGGCCGCGCAATGACCAGCCGCGACCTGGGTTGGGTAGCCCCCCCATTCTAACCACAACTGGCCCGCAAGTCTTGGCAGTAAGACGGCGAAGGGAGACTGAACGCCGGCGGCTTGGGAAGCGCAACCTTGCTATACCAGGTCGGTGACGCGCGCTAAATTGACGGCCAGTGGCGGTTCAATCCATTTGATTTGCGAGGAGTTTCTGTCGGCGCTGCAAAAGACGCGGTCGAGTAATCCTGATCCTATCTCCGCCGCCAAGGCAACAATGGACGGCGGCGAAAGCCGCGCTCATCAGCTCGCGTTCGCTCGTCGGGCCGGCGCGCCGGCGGCCGGTTCAACTGCCGAGCGGAAGTGCCGTCATAATCCCGAGTGGCCGCGCCGTTGTAGTAATTCGAACGCATGTTGCGCGATGAGCCGTTAAATTGCCGATCGTCCGAACTACGGAAGTCGGAATCGTAGGTCGGTTCGGGCAGGCTCTCATCGACGACGGCAGAGGCAGGCCGTTCGGGATAAGAGGCGGCCGTCGTTTCATTCGCATAATTAGCGCTAAATGGATCTTCGCCCGGGTCATCGCCTAGCACGGCTTGTGTGCGTCCGCTAACTCTCCGTGAATAATCAATGTCAACAATCTCACCGGGCTGAAGTGCGGCCATGATCGCGTATGCATCGCGATAGGACGAAACCGAATAATCGTTGATGGTTTCGATGGTGTCGCCGGGCTGAATTCCGGCCTGCGCGGCGGGCCCGCCAGGAACAACCGATCGCGCAACCGCCGCATCCGGATAGCGCGGATCAAACGTGATTCCGAGATACGGGCGGCCCGTGCGTTGGGAGCGGTCCGCGCCGCTTGGACTGATCAATGCCGGCCCGTCGGCGACGGCATTCGGGCGCTCGGGAGGCGGAAGCTGCTCGCTTCGCGCTCCGTCGAAACGTCGCTCCCGAAGCTCTTGTCCGAGGACGTGCCGTTCATATTCGGCACTCAGAGCGAGGGTCGCAACGATACTTAGTACGCGCATCCAGTTTACGGTTGTCGGCATTTCTTGATCCTCCAAAAAATGGCGTTGGGCCTATCGGCATCTGCTCTCCGTTTGGCGGCAAAACGCGTACCGAGTGCGATTGGTCACACGGAGAATCGGGGATAATTGAGCTGAGCCGGTCGAATAGGCAGGCCGGCGAGGGCGCGATCAATGTCATGGGCACCGGCCGCTCCCAGCAAGTTCAATCAGCGCCGACGCAGTAAAGATGGTCCACCGTGCGCACCAGCAAGTTATTTGACGCGATTGCGGGAGTCGCCCAGCACATCTCGTCCAACTCGTTGGATGCGACGACTTTTAGCTCCGGTCCGGCAGCGGCATCGAGGACCGTCATCCGCCCATTGGTGTCGAGGCAGTACACGTGGTCACCACTTGTCAACGGCGATGACACGCAACCCCGCGCGCCGGGCAGCCGCTTGCGGTAATGCTCGGCGCCGGTCTTCGCGTCCAGGCAGCGAACGATGCCCAGGTTGTTCTCCAAAAAGTACAAGCAGCCCTGCGAAAGCAAGGGCGAGGCGATGCGATACGCGCGGATGCGGGCACTCCACGCGACGTAGTCATTGCTGGTCGCATTGCCGCTCAGGGAGATGTCGCCGGACCCGCCCGGCCGGATTGCCGCCAGCACACCGTTGCCTCCCGTCAGCCGATCGTAGGAGTCGACGTAAAGTAATTCTTCATCTCCGACCGGGGTGGTGGCCGTGCGGCCGCTTCCCTTCATCGACCACAACAGCTCGCCCGATTCGGGATCGTACGAGCGCATCTCCGCGCCGCCTGCCGTGACAAGCTCGGTTCGCAATTTGTTGCGCCAGACAAACGGCGTCGACCAGTTCGATTTCTCCTCGCGGTCGGCACGCCACTCCTGATCGCCGGTTTTCTTATCGAGCGCCACAATGAACGACGACTTCTCGTTATCACATTGGAGATAGACGCGATCGCCAAACAGCACGGGCGAGCTGCCCGTGCCCCAGCCGAATTGCGTTGGATACGCGCCCAGATCCTTCTGCCAAAGCGGGTTGCCCGCAAGATCGTAACAATAGACGCCCGTCATGCCGAAATACGCGATAAGCCGCTGGCCATCGGTCGCCGGGGTTTCGCTTGCATACGTGTTGTTGGCATGAATGTGCATCGTGGGCGGGCCTTCGCGCGCTACGCGCTCCCATAGGAGTCTGCCCGTGGCCGCATCCAGGCACAGAACCTTCCAGCGATGGACCTCTGTCGGCGGTTCGGGATTGTAGCCCGCGCCGGAGAATAACATCGCAAACCCGCTGACACCGGGGCCCGTATTCGTCGGGTCGGGCTTCGACTGTACGTCCGACTCTGCGGTCGTGATAAATATCCGCTCGCCCCAAACCACGGGCTGCGACCATCCGACGCCGGCGATAGTTACCTTCCAGCGGACGTTCTTGTCGGCGCTCCATTCGGTGGGAAGCTGCACGTCGGTCGCGACTCCATCGAGATTCGGGCCGCGAAACTGACTCCATTCCTCGCCGACTGCTGCGGTGACGATCAGGCACGTTGCAAAAAGCGCTAGCACCAGCCGGCCAGAGACATGCCAAAACGTACAGAGTTTGATATTCGCAGCCACGATACACGCCAGGAATTGTGAATTGAACGCGGCCCAGATCGTAGCCGGCATTGTAGCAGCCTAGCGGACGGCCGGTGAGTCGCTTTTTTGCCGCGCTCGTGCGATATTAGTGGCGATCGGCCCGCTGCTCTTACAATTAAGGCTTCTAACAAAATGAATTAAACCGCCAAGAACGCCAACATCGCCAAGTAAAGACAATGGGCTTCTTGGGATTTTCTTGGCGCACTTGGCGTACTTGGCGGATCATATTGTTAAGGCAATAAAAAATACTTCATAAGAGGACCAACCATGCAACATAGGCACTTAGCTTTCTTTGTGTGCTTTTTAACGGCGATCGTTGCGGGCTACAGTTTCGCCCAAAGGGCCACATCGCAGCCGGCCGGCGAAGATAGAATCCGCCTGTTCGAGATTCGCACATATACGACCGAGCCTGGCAAGCTCGACGCTCTAAATGCCCGCTTCCGTGACCACACCACTAAGCTTTTCGAAAAGCACGGCATGGCCAACATCGGCTATTGGACGCCCGCCGAAGGACCGCGCTCGGAGGACACGCTCATCTACGTGCTGGCGCATGACAGCGGCGCGGCCGCCGACAAAAGCTGGCAAGCCTTCCGCACGGACCCTGACTGGCTCAAGGCGCGCGGCGAGTCGGAGGCCGCCGGGCCGATCGTCAAAAAGGTTGAAACGGTTTTTCTCGCGCCGACCGATTACTCGCCGCTGAAGTGAGTGGAGTGGCCATTAAGCAGGGCGCCGATATTACAACCAACCAATAATTTAAGAAGAACCACAAAGGTCACAAAGGACACAAAGAAAAAACGCTCGCCGCAATGACATAATCAAGAACAAGACAATTACTCTTGAGTTACGATCTTGCCTTCATTGCATTCCTTGGTGTCCTTCGTGCCTTCGTGTTCAAAGATCTTGCCGAAATGAAGATATATATTCGCAGCCTTACAATTGCTTTCGTGCTGACTAGTATTTCGTCCGCCGGCGATTGGCCGCAGTTTCGCGGCCCCACCGGAGACGGTGTTTCCGCCGCTTCGAATGTCCCCGTCGAATGGAGCGCCGAGAAAAATGTCGCCTGGAAAACGGCGATCCCCGGCAAGGGGTGGTCCTCGCCCATCCTTTCAGGCGATCGATTGTACGTCACCACAGCCACGCATGATGCTGATTCAGGCGATCTATCTTTGCGCGCCCTATGCCTGGACGCCGCCAATGGACAAATCATCTGGAATGTCGAGGTGTTTCGTCCCAAGCCGGAAGCGGCCCGGCAGGTTCACACCAAAAACAGCCGCGCCAGCTCGACGCCTGTGATTGCCGACGGCCGGCTATATGTGCACTTCGGCCACATGGGCACGGCCGCGCTCGACCTCGATGGCAACATCGTCTGGCAACAGCAAAGCATCACATATCCGCCAGTTCACGGAAACGGCGGCTCGCCTGTCGTGGCTGGCGACGTGCTCGTGTTCAGCTGCGATGCGGCGGCCGATCCGTTCGTCGCCGCGCTCGATCGAAACGACGGCCAGGTCCGCTGGAAAACTCCTCGCAATACGCACGCGGGTAAGAAATTTTCGTTCAGCACACCGCTGGTGATCGAAGTCGACGGTCGGCAGCAGATCATTAGCGCCGGGAGCGGATTCGTCGGCGCGTACGACCCGCAGGACGGCCGCGAAATCTGGCGCGTCCGCTATGGCGAGGGTTACTCGGTGGTGCCGCGGCCAGTCTTCGCCCACGACACAATTTTCGTTTCCTCCGGGTTCAA
>DATFGJ010000167.1:0-15606 GCA_035249585.1 Lacipirellulaceae bacterium | reverse complement strand
AACATCGGCGACCTGATGACGATGTGCAGCGAGCGCCGCGGCATGTACGTGCGCACCGAGTACCTCAGTCCGACGCGCGCCATCCTCGTTTACGAGATGCCGCTCGCGGAGGTGATCTACGACCTGTATGACAAGCTCAAGTCGGTGACGCACGGCTACGGCACGATGGACTACGAGCTGCTCGGATACCGGCCTGGCGACCTCGTGCGGCTCGACATCCTGGTGAAGGGCGATCGCGTCGACGCGCTCTCCATTATCTGCGATAAGCGCGACGCCGAAGTGCGCGGCCGGGCCGTCATCAAAAAGCTCAAGCAGGAAATTCCGCGGCACATGTTCGAGGTGCCGCTGCAGGCGGCGATCGGCGGCCGGATCATCGCCCGGGAGACCATCAGCGCGATGCGCAAAAATGTCACAGCGAAGTGCTACGGCGGCAATATTACCCGCAAACGCAAACTCTGGGAGAAGCAGAAGGAAGGGAAGAAGCGGATGAAATCGATCGGGCAGGTCGATATCCCTCAAAAAGCATTCCTGGCCGTTCTGGAAACCGGCGAAGAGGAAGGAAAAAAGCGGTAGCTCATGGCAAAGAGGGTTCTTGTCAAAGCTCAGACACCGCTTGGCTATCAAGTTGTCCTCACGCGCGATCGTTGGCGCGAGATTGTGCGATTCAAGCATCCTGCGGTGGCAAGTCATCAGCAAGCGGTTCGAGAATGTCTGGAGAATCCTGAAGTGATTCGCGCCAGTGCCAAGGACCGAGATGTCCACGTATACTATCTACAGGTTGATCGCAACTACCTTTGTGTTGTCGCTGCCCCGCAAACCCGTGATCAATACTTTGTCGTCACGATCTATCTGACGAAAAGAATCAAGCCAGGTGATGAGTTATGGACAAGGTAAGGGTGTACTTCGACAGAACCGGCAATACACTCACGGTATGGTTTGATGCCCCATCCAAGGAGAATTATTGCGAAGAAATTGCGGACGACACCGTGATCATGAAGGATCGTCGCGGCCGTGTGATCGGATTCGAGCGACTGAATTACCTAACGCGCAAGCAGCAACTCGCGCACGAACAACTGCCCATCGAAGTGCAAATGCTATAAGTGACGGAATGAGCCATGCGTAGCCGGATCATCGCCCGGGAGACCATCAGCGCGATGCGCAAAAATGTCACAGCGAAGTGCTACGGCGGCGATATTACCCGCAAACGCAAACTTTGGGAAAAGCAGAAGGAAGGGAAGAAGCGATGAAATCGATCGGGCAGGTCGATATCCCTCAAAAAGCATTCCTGGCCGTTCTGGAAACCGGCGAAGAGGAAGGAAAGCGGAAGTAAAGCGCAAACGTTCCGTTTTTGGGTCGGTCGAGGGCGTCACAACCCTTATTAGCGGCATAATTCGCACCAAACCGCCGGGCGGATTCCTATCGCACAGAATCTCCAAGGAGGCGGTCAACCGGAATGGGAATGGGCGACATTTGGCCAAGCTATACTCCATTCGACGCCCATCTTTCCTGCACAAAGTCCATCCTATGCGGTCCCACGCACGACATCTCCGCGCCGGATTCTCGCTTTTGGAGCTGCTGGTCGTCGTGATGATCATCGGCATCATCGCCACGATTGCGGCGCCAAAGCTTCTGGGCACTTCGCTAGAAGCCACGGACAACGGCCTGCGGCACACGCTGAGCGTGATTCGCGGCGCGATTGACACGTACTCGGCCGAACATGAAGGCGAATTGCCGGGCGCCGACGGCCAGGAGCTGACGCTCAAAAACCAACTGATGCCTTACCTCCGCGGCAAACAGTTTCCGGTTTGCAGCGTCGGGCCGGCGGCGAACAACGAAATCAATATGGTGGACTACACCGATCCGGTGAGCATCGACGGCACCGAGACCACGAAAAGCTGGCTTTACAAATACAAGACCGGCGACTTTCACGTCAATTGCGACGATCTCTCTTCCGACGGCGCGACGACGTACGACAAGTTCTAGAGTCAGCTCATCGGTCGGCGCCCACCTTCACGGCCGGCCTCTTGCGTCGTCGCTGGCAACGCCCGACCAGAATCGTCTGGCAATGTAAATAAAAAATAGCCCGGACATCTTGGCCGGGCTCGCAAGCGTTTCTCGAGACTATCGGGCGTACGTCACTGGGACCGAATTGTAGCCGGTTTGCCACGCGACGTACGGGCGCCCATAGCAGTCGTACGAAGTCACCGGGTAGCAATACGGCGTCGCGCAGTACTGAACTGCGGGCAGATAGCAGCTGTAGTCGTAGCAAGCGCCGTAGCTCGGATAGCTCGGGTAGGCGCAGTAGGTTGGCGTGTAGCAATACTTGGGCGAATAACTGGCGTAGCCGTAGCCGTAACCATGGCAGCCGCTCGCCTCGGCATTCGATGCAGAGGAGACAATCACTAATGCGGCAAACAATCCAAACAGGATGAAGCAGCGGGTCTTTCGCAGAGCATTCATGTTCTTTCTCCGTGGAAAGGGCAGTGTGAAGGCGACGGGTCGCACGACCCGTTCGCCCTCTCCTACGGAGGAGAAAGAAAGTGTTACAAACTTCCCTGGTGAATGCGTACCGGGGAATTCCGCTCAGCGAGACTTCAACTTGGAAGCTTTGCTTAAAACTGCGGCGGCGGTGTGTACGGCGCAACGGGGGCAGGAGCGCCATAGGTGACCGGGGCCGTCGTGCACGGGTCGCAAACCGGTGCGGGGGGCGGGCAAGCCGCAGCGACTGGCGTTGGGTGACGGAAGCAACTGCCGCAGCAGCCGCAACCGGCGTTCGTGACTGTGAATGCCATGAGCGCCAACAAAATCGATAGCCTCTTCATTTCGCGCGTCTCCTTACGGGAATCATCCGTTGAACTATCTACGACGCGGAGCGGCAGTAAGTTCGCTGCCAGCAGCCCGCTCGCGCCTCAGTTGCAAGTAGTTCGCCACACAACCATAGCCGGCGCCCGATGATGTGCAAACGCAACGGTTGAAAAAAGACAACGCGCCCGCTGGCAACGCGGCCGATTATGCCGAAGATGCCGAAGATTCCGTGGCTAGTGCTTCTTCAAGCATGCCACGCAGCCGCCGGCCGGCGCCAGTCGCAATGATAGCGTGTCGCCTTGCTCGACGGTCCGCTCTTCCGTGGCCAGATGTTCGGCGTTTTCGCTGGCGTTCGCGCCGTCCTTCCACAGCCGCAATTTCCAACTTCCAGAGCCGAGGAAGTCGAGCTTGATTGTCAGCTTGCGCGGCTCGCTGTTCGTCAGAGCGCCGAAAAACCAATCATCGCCCGATTTGCGCGCGATGACGATGTGCTCGCCCACGACGCCGTCCAGCACGCGCGTGTCGTCCCAAACTGTGGGGACGATCTTCAAGAAATCCGCGCCCTGCTGATCACGGTAATGCGTTGGGTGATCGCAGACGCAGCCGAGCGGGCTGTCATAAATCACAAACAGCGCAAGCTCCGCGGCACGCGTGCCCTGCACGAGTGTCGGCTGCTGCGATGCGAACGCACCTGGCTGGCGGTTCAAGAATCCGCCGGGCGTAAAGTCGGCAGGCCCCACGAGCAGCCGCGTGAAAGGCAGCGTCACCTTGTGCTCGGGCGTGACGCGGCTGCTCCATTTGTTGTATTCGTTGCCCAGAATGCCTTCGCGCGTGAGCTGATTCGGAAACGTGCGCTCGAATCCTGATGGCTTGAACGCGCCGTGGAAGTTCACCATCAACTGGTGTTCGGCCGCCGCGCGGGTAATCTTTTCGTACCACTGGACCATCTCCTGATCGTCGCGGTCCATGAAGTCAATCTTCACGCCGGCGATGCCCCACTCCCTGTACAGCGGAAAAGCGACCTTGTAGGCGTCGTTGCGACTGGCGTCGTTCCAGTGAAGCCAAAGCCAAAGGCGCACGCCCTTTTCCTGCGCAAAGCGGCGAACTTCTGCCATGTCGAGCGAGTCGACCGCCTTCGTGATGTCGGCCTCCGGCTTGTTCGATTCGCCGTACCAGCCCCAATCCACAAGCTGATAGGGCCAGCCCATGTCGGCCGCCAGCTGGATGTACTCCTTCATGGTGGCTGTGTCCATTACCGTGCCACCGGTCCACCAATGGTCCCAGGCCATCATGCCGGGTTTCACCCAGGACCAATCCTTGAGTTGATTGGGCGTGCTCAAATTGCGAATGATCTCACTCTCGATGAGTTGGCCCGGCCGGCGGCCGATCATAAGCACACGCCACGGTGAATGATGCGGCGTTTCGCTGGCAACGAGCCCTTGGCCGTCGGGTCGTGGGGCAAGCTTCGTGACAAGCGTCACCGCTGTTGATGCGGGCTCGGACGCCGTCGGTTCAGCGGTCTGTGCTTCGACGCCGCCAATCCATAGTCCCGCCCAATTCAAGAGGTCGGCCTCCGCAATCGCCACCCAGGCGGCCGGTGTTTCCACGACGAGCGGCAGACCAATGATCGACGCCGGCTTGATGTCGCTCGGCCGGCGCCGCGAGAATTCCCATTCCTGCGGTCCTGAAAACCCTTTCTCTTGCTCTCCGGCAAAACAGACGTGGTCGGCGGGAAAAACGAATTGCGTCAGCTCTTCCTCCAAGACGAAATCGCGCATGCCGGGTTGCGACAACAGCTCGTAACGAAACGCCACTCCATCGTTGAACGCGCGAAACACGACTTCAAACGTGCGGCCGGCGGCCGAGCGCTCGCGCACGTGCAGTTGAAGCTGATTGTGATGGTCGCGCACGTTGCGGCGTTTGCCCAGCCGGTTCTCCCATTTTGTATCGCGCGTCTGATGATTGGCGCTGACGAGCTCGACATCCCGGCCGAACACGGTGCCGTTGCGCAAGCGTAAGCCGAGCCGGGAAGGCGCGACAAGCGGCTGTCCGTCGACGCGAACTGAATACGAAAGCGGCCCGCCAATCGAAATCGAAACCTCGATCGAATCGTCTGGTGAACGCAAAATCTGTGTCGGAGGTTGGGCGGGAGGAGCGGGCGCGGCTGATTCCTGGCCGGCAGGCGACGATGGTGCCAGCAACAGGCCGGCCACGCATGCGAGCAGCACAACTGCCCGCAGCTCGCCGCGGCGACTGGCCGGCGGCGACTGAGCGCGGAGCATGCACATCGTTATAAACCTTTCCCAGCCGTCGGATTCGCTTGCTCAGCCGCTTGGTATTCCGACGAACGAAAAAGTCAGTGTAACGTGATGGAGAATGGCATGCGAGCAGCCGACCCGCGAAGGCAGGAGCCCCCGCCGTGCGAATTGATTTTGGACAGCGACGCGCAGCGGAGATTGCACGGGCGAATCCGCAACGTGCCAGAGCGTCGGCTGTCCGTTGGGCGTTCGTCGCTAAACTTATATCGGATAAGCAATTGGGGTCGATTTGTCAGCGCGTTTTGCGACTCCTTCCGCGTAGTTTCCCGTCGATTCGCACATTGAATTGGGCTATATTTCCCTCCGCCCAGCGAATAGTCTTGTGCGCCCGCCCTGGCGCGGCTGGTCTGTGTTCACGCCTTTCCACGACATGCCCAGATTGGGCTGTTAGCTTTGCGGACCGAACAAAACTCAATTGTAATTGCATGAATTGACCGACAATGGCCAAGACGAAGAAATCATCGAAGGCGCGCGACGCCTATCCAAAACTGCCGGCCCAGCAACCCGCTAAGGCGGCCCAGCCGCAGACTCATGCCGTGCGCGAGACGGTCGAATCCATTGTCATCGCTTTCGTGCTGGCGTTCCTGTTCCGCACGTTTGAAGCCGAGGCATTTGTGATCCCGACCGGCTCGATGGCACCAACATTAATGGGCCGGCACAAAGATGTCGAGTGTCCGAAGTGCGGCTATCGCTACCAGGTAAGCGCCAGTGAAGAAGAGAGCGACGATCCGCAAGTCGCACCCACGCCGTGTGTGGCCGGCATGTGCCCGATGTGCAAATACGTGCTGCCGATGGTGCCGCAGCTTCCGAATGTGCCCGAGCGCCTCGAAGGTCGCGACATCGATCGCCAGCGCTCGTACAACGGCGACCGGATCCTCGTAAACAAATACATCTACGCGTTCAGCGAGCCCGAGCGGTGGGACGTCGTGGTGTTCAAATTTCCCGGCGACGCGAAGGTCAATTACATCAAGCGCCTGGTCGGCCTGCCGGGCGAAACGCTGCGCGTTTATCAGGGCGACTTATTTGTCGGCGATGCGCAGGCGTCGGACGACGGCGATTTTCAGATTTCGGCCAAACCGGCCGACAAGGTCCTGTCGCTGCGCCAGCTGGTGCACGACACGGAGTACGACCCGGCCGAACTTTTCCAGGCCGGTTGGCCTTTGCGCTGGAGCATAACGCCGGCAGAAAACGGCGGCGGCTGGCAACGCGAAACTACCGTCGAGGGGACAACGGTACGTCAACGGTATACAGTCGATGGCGGCGATGACAGCGGAGCATGGATTCGTTACGAGCATCGCGTCCCGGACTACGGTGTATGGCGACGGTTAGCGCAGTTGGCGGCCGACACACCGGCCGACCAACCTATTGCCTTTTCTGAGGCCGATCTCGAAAGTGCGCAGCGACGGCTGATCACGGATGCCAACCCATATAATGGGCGCCTCGTCGAGCGCGATCTCATCGAACGAAATGGCCTTAGGATCGATCCAACGAAACAGGGCCTACACTGGGTCGGCGACCTGATGCTCGAAGCCGATGTGGAAGTGCTGGAGGCTCGCGGCGAATTACTGCTGGACCTTGTTGAAGCCGGCCGGCATTTTCGCTGCGCGATCAACCTTACCAATGGCGAGGCCACGCTCTCGGCCGAAGGTGTTGCCGATCTCGCCACCGCGAAAACCCCGATTGCCGGCGCCGGCGAATATCGCGTTGCATTCGCCAATGTGGACGATCAACTGCTGTTGTGGGTAGACGGTGATTTGGTTGCATTTGAAGGCGGGACGGCCTACGACGTTGACAATGTGTTCGGCGATCGCCGCCAGATTTTGCCCCAAACCAGCGAAGAGGATCCGGGCGATCTCGCGCCGGCCGGCGTTGGTGCGCGCGATGCAAAACTGGCCGTCACGCGGCTCCAAATGTGGCGGGACATCTACTACATCGCCGCCAGTTCGAAGAATGCTCGCCAAATCTCGATCATCAGCGATTTCAACTTCGACCTTCTGGATTACGCGCCCGAATTGCCAGCCCGGCCGGAGAACTGGAACCTCTATTCAAGCCGGCGCCAGGTCGACTTCCGAATGAAAGAGGACCAATTCTTTGTCATGGGCGACAATAGCGCGGAAAGCTCCGACGCGCGGCTGTGGTCAGCCACGAGCAAAGGCGGCCGGCCCGGCGGAGATTACCTGGAACGACGCCTGTTAATTGGCAAAGCGCTGTGTGTGTACTGGCCCCATTCGTGGCACAGGATTCCGGGCACGCCAATACCGTTTCCGTTCTTTCCCAACTTCGAGGATATGAGGTTGGTAAGGTAGAGCAGGGAGCTGGGAGCATGGAGCGGGGAGTAATCGAGTATACTCCGTGCTCCAAGCTCCCTGCTCCGGCTCATGTCATGGAGGACCCGCACGTGTCGCTGTTAAAAGTTCGCGGCCTGGTGAAGTCGTATGGGCGCCGGCGCGTAGTCGACGGCGTCGATTTCGAGGTGAACCCGGGCGAGATCGTCGGTCTTTTGGGGCCGAATGGCGCCGGCAAGACGACGACCTTTCGCATGGCCTGCGGGATGATCGACCCGGACGCGGGCCGCGTGTCGCTCGGCGGCCATGACGTTACAAGCTGGCCCATGTATCGCCGTGCCAAAGAAGGTGGCATGGGATATCTGGCGCAAGAATCGAGCGTGTTTCGCAAGCTCTCGGTCCAAAAGAACCTCTTAGGCGTGATGGAAATGCTCGGCATGAACCGCAAGGTTCGCAACCGGCGCGCCGAGCAGCTCATGGAGCAGTTTGGCATCACGCATCTTCGGCGCAGCCGGGCGCTATCGCTTTCCGGCGGCGAGCGGCGGCGCTTGGAAATTGCCCGCGCGCTTGTGTCTGAGCCGCAGATCATATTGCTGGACGAGCCGTTTACTGGTATCGATCCGGTGACGATCGACAGCATTCAGGCAATCATTCGCGACTTGCGCGATCGCGGGATTGCGATTCTCATCACCGATCACCAGGTGCGCGAAACGCTGGAAATCACCGACCGCAGCTACGTGATTCGCGCCGGGCAGGTGTTGTGCCACGGCCGACCGCGCGAGGTGCTCAACCATCCTGAAGCGCGCAAGCACTACTTCGGCGAGGGGATGCAGGTGAGCCTCGGCGGCGCAGCGTAGCAGGCACCGGACCCGGCAGCCGGTTTAGGTCGCCGCGGCGAGGTCGGTGTGCCGTAGCTGAAACAGGCTGAGCTTTGATTGGCGTGTTCGGCGCCGTTACAATTGGGTCGATGCTCGCGCACATCTCACTAGTGTCAGTCCCTGCGAACTTCTCTTGGCCGGACGGCATTGATGGCGCCGTGACGATTGGGTATTTGGCAGTCGCGTTTGGTCTGGCGGCACTCGGATATTTGTGCATGATGCTCGATTTTCGCGCATATTTGCGGTCGCTGCGCCGAGCGCTGGTCGTCGTTTCAAACTATCGTCCCGAGCTTCCTGTTTGGGTCCGGCGGGATACGCCGCGGTGCATCCTGGCGCTTGGCCTCACGCTCCCTTGCACGACCGACGAAATTCTGGCCGCGTATCGCCGCAAGGTGAAGAAACTGCATCCGGACCGTGGCGGCGACCGCCGCCAATTCCTGCGGCTGCAGGCTCACTTCGAACAGGCAATGGTGCTCGTCGCGGAGACGTAATCACATTAGCCGAAGCGCAAGCAAGGGTCCGTCCGCGAATCCGTCGCTTGCGCTTCGGGCTGATATGCGCCGCGCGCCTGCTACACTTCCTTCGCGCCCGGCGTGCCAGCTTCAATCACATACGATGCGCGAGTCGTAATCGGCGCGCCAGGCCGGGTAATTTCCTTAACGATCCGAAAATCGCTTCGCCACGCGTCGGGCGTCACGGTGCAGAGCACATAGCCTCGTTGCGCGTTGTAAAACTGGACGCAGGCATTCTCGGTCGTGGCCGTTTCCCAATCGTCGAGCTTGTCGGCACCGTTCGCGTCGCTGGATATGCTCGTACCGACAAACTCTGTGGCGACTAGCGGTGTATCAGCTTTACGATCGTCGACCCGCAGGTTGTTTACCCAGTTGGCATGGTAATCACCGGTGAGCACCACCGGGTTTGGCACGCGCCGCTCGCGAACGAAGTCCATCAGCCGAATGCGCTCGAACGCGTAGCCTGGCCACGAGTCCATGGGGAACTCGCGGCGCTCGCCGCGCTTCAGATCGACCATGCCCATCATGGTTTGCTGGGCCAGCACGTTCCAGGTTCCGGTCGATTCCATGAGCGACCTTCCGACCCAGCCGAATTGCCGGGCACCAAGCATCGAACCCTTGGACGACATCGCCTCGTCGTTGATGTCGTGCCCACCGTCGCCGTTCGGCTGGTCGGTGCGATACTGCCGCGTATCGAGCATCAAGAACTCGGCGAGCCGGCCAAACGATAGCTTGCGATAAAGCTGCATGTGCGGTCCGCGCGGCAGCGACCGGGTCCGCAGCGGCATCATCTCATAATACGCCTGATACGCATTCGCGCGGCGCGCGAGGAACTCGACCGGGTCGATGCCCTCCTCTTCCGAGACGTCGTTTGCGCAGTTGTTGTCGAACTCGTGATCGTCCCACACGACCATCCACGGGCAGCGCGCGTGCATCGCCTGCAACAGCGGGTCCATCTTGTATTGTGCGTGGCGGACGCGATAGTCGTCGAGCGAATGAACCTCTTTGCCGATGTGCTTCCGGGTGCGCCCATCTTCGCCCTCATATTCGTAAATATAGTCGCCCAAAAAGAAAACCAGATCGAGCTTTTCCTTGGCCATGTGCTCGTAGGCCGTATACAGGCCAGCCTCATAATTCTGGCACGAGGCGACGGAGAACCGCAGCTCGGGAGGAGTGGCGCCCTCCGCCGGCATCGTGCGCGTGCGGCCAACGGGGCTTTCCGCGTCACCAGCGCGGAAGCGATACCAATACCAGCGGTCGGGCGCGAGGCCATCGGCCGCAACATGAAGCGAAAAGCCGAGCTGCGGCGTGGCCACCGCCTTCCCGCGGCGGACGACATTGCGGATTGCTTCATCCTCGGCGACTTCCCATGTGACGTCGATCGTGTTGCCGTCCAATCCGCCTCCCGGCTCGAGCGGCTTGGGGGCCAATCGCGTCCAAAGCAAGACGCCGCTGGGCGTTGGATCACCGGATGCGACACCGACGCTGAAGGGGTTGGAGCTGAAACTAACGCGCCGGGCCGCGGCTCTCGTCCGGCGAGCGAGCGTTGGAATCGCCGCGAGGCTCGCTGAATACGCCAGAAACAGCCGTCGGCTAATGCCGCCTTCGAAATCCGCCGCTTCGCGGAGCCTGGTTAGATCGAGCATCGGTTTGAGCCTTTATTCGATTCGCGGGTCGGTGCACCAACGCAAGCACATGCGCAAGTCTAAACCGGTGCGGTGAAGTTTTGAAGAAGCGACGCGCTTGGCACGCCCTGAAAGGGCGCGGGATATTTCAGACCCCAACTGGCCCTTCGCTACGCTCAGGGGTGAGCCCTCAAAGTCGCTAGCTGGCCTTGCGGGGAGATCGCCGTGCCGCTAACATCGCGGCCCCAAAATCCCCGCGCGAGTGTATTCATGAGCCAGCAATCGACGTTGGGCCAATTGGCCGCCCTGGTCGGCGGGCGCGCGCACGGTGATCCCGCCCTTGTGATTCATGGTGCGGCGACACTCAGCGAGGTCGCGGCCGGCGAGATCACGTTTATCGATCATCCGGACCGCGTGAAGCGATTGGCGACGACAGACGCAGCCGCCGCAGTCTTGCCGGAAAGCATTTCGTGCGATGGGCCCGCGGCGATTTTCGTGGCCGACGTGCATGCGGCGTTCGCGAAGATCATTTGCCATTTCTGTCCGCCGCGTGCCAAAGTTGCCGTAGGCATCAGTCCACGGGCAATCGTCAGCCGGAGTGCGCGGTGGGGGAAAAACGTCAACATTCACCCGGGCGCGAGCGTTGGCGACGACTGCTTCCTCGGCGATGGCACGACGGTGCTGCCCGGCGCCCATTTGCTTGCCGGCTGCGTCCTTGGCCGCGACGTGACGATCGGCCCTGGCGCCGTGCTGTATGAAAACACCCAGGTGGGCGACCGAGCGACTATCCACGGCGGCGCCGTCATCGGTGCCCACGGATTCGGCTATTCGCAAGTTGGCGGGCGGCATGTGGCGGCGGCTCAGCTCGGGTACGTTCGCATCGGCAGCGACGTGGAGATCGGCGCCGGCACAACGATTGACCGCGGCACCTATGGCGCCACCTCGATCGGCGACGGAACAAAAATCGACAACCTCGTGCAAATCGCCCACAACTGCCAAATCGGGCGGCATAACTTGATTTGCTCGCAGGTCGGTATCGCCGGCAGCACGACCACCGGCGACTACGTGGTCATGGGCGGCCAGGCAGGCGTGCGCGATCATGTCCACATTGGCACACAGGCAATGCTGAGCGCGATGGCCGGCATCACGAACGACGTGCCGGAGGGCTCCGTGATGATGGGCATTCCCGCGACGCCCGAGCGCGAGCAAAAGCTCAAGCAGGCCGCGCTGGCCAAGTTGCCGGAAATGCGGCAGGAGTTCAAAGCGATGCGCCGCGCGATCGCGGCGCTGGAAAAACGGCTCGGCATCGCTGCGGCCGGTGAGCGCGAATCCGATCAAGCGGCCTAAGACTATGCCATTGGGATTTCAGCCGCAACGGATTGGGCTGCTTGCCGCATGGGGCCGGTTTCCGGTGCTCGTGGCCGAGGCGCTGCGTCGGCAGGATTATCATGTGAGCTGCCTGGCGGTGGCCGATCTGGCCGATCCACGGCTTCGCGAAATCTGCCAGGATTTTCACTGGGTCGGCTGGGGCAAGTTGGGCGGCGCGCTAAAATTCTTTCGCCGCTGCGGAATCCGCGAGGCCACGATGGCCGGCAAGTTCCACAAGGTGCTTTTGTATCAACCCGGCATGTGGTGGCGCCATCTGCCCGACAGGAAATTCATCAAGACGTTTTACCACTATTTCATCACGCACGCGCGCGATAACAAGGACGACACGCTGCTTGGCGCATTGGCCGACGCATTTGCCGAGGAGGGGATTGTGTTTCATCCGGCAACGGATTTTGCCCCGGAGCTGCTCGTAAAACCTGGCCAGATTGCGGGCAAGCCGCCGTCGGCAGCTCAGCAGAAGGACATCGAGTTCGGCTGGGACGTCGCCAAACAAATGGGCGGACTCGACATCGGCCAAAGCGTGTGCGTGAAGGATCGCGCGGTGCTGGCCGTCGAAGCGATTGAAGGCACGGACGCCTGCATCTTGCGCGCGGGCGAGCTATGCAAGAAAGGCGGGTTCACCGTGGTGAAGGTCGCCAAGCCGCAACAAGACATGCGCTTCGATGTTCCCACAGTGGGGGTGCGAACGCTGCGCACCATGGTGGCGGCCGGCGCGCGGGTGCTGGCCGTCGAAGGCGGTCGCACCATTCTTTTGGATGACGACGAATTCCGCGAATTCGCCGCTTACCATCGGCTTTCTGTAATCGCGTTGGCCGACGGTCGTGCTGCGGAAGCCGCCGCGTGACGCGGGATTCTCCGCCCGAGCAAAGCAGCGCCAGTCCGATGCTCCGCGGCCGGGTGTGGCATATAATGTGTCGCTCCTATGCCGCAAACAGTCACCTCACGTGCGCAGTCGCAGAGAAGAAATGGACCAGAGCCTGAGTAGCCGGGGTGATAGCTCGGATAGACCTGCGCGAGAAGCCCAGGCTGAAGTGGCTTTGCTCGCCAGCAAAGTTGCCGCATTGCCGCCGCGCGCTCGTGCGGTGGAGCCGAAAAACAGTGTGCCGGCCAAATCAACTGCCAGGCCGACGTCCATACTGCGGCGTTTGCTCTGGGCCGCATGCTATCTGGCTGCCTGGTGTGCGATCCTTTCGCTGATCCTTGTCGCCGTATTGCGAGTGATCCATCACGACGGCGAGTTTTTCCTGATCTGGATTAATTCGTTCACGCGTTATGTTTATCTGCCGGCGTATTTGTGCTTTGCGTGGGCTATTTGGCAGCGCCGGTGGGTGTTGACGATTTGTAGCCTGGTCTTGGTCGGCTTCCACTTGACATTGATGGCCCCCAATTTTTTGCGCGACCGCCGCTTCGAATTCGATGCGGAAACTATCGCGGGAGCAACTAGCTCGCGGGACAGGATCCGCGTGTTCTTTGCCAATGTTTTGGCGCAAAACACCGAGTTTGGCGCCTTGCTGGATGAGATCGCGGATGCCGATCCGGACGTGATCGTGCTTGTTGAGTTCTCCCGGCCGTGGCACGCGGCCTTTCAGAAATCGCCGGTCATGGCGCCGTACATCCACGGCAGCGGTCGTTTGAAATCGCATATAAATACGGTGAACGTCTTCAGTAAGTTGCCGCTTACGAATGAAATTCAGAATTGGGTGCAACGTCGCGCCGTGCACACGGTTGACATTGCATTGGGATCGGATTCGCTTCGAATAATTGGCCTACACGCGCCTCGACCTCTTCCTGGCCCAAAATACAATTACTTCGAGCACTGGAACGAGATGATTCCGCTTCTAACGGCCGAACACGGTCCGCTTGTCGTCGTCGGCGACTTCAACGCAACCGAGGGTTCACGAGTGTACAAGCGTTTGACCGAATCGGCTCTGCGCTCGGCCCACGAGACCCAAGGCCGCGGCTACGCGACGACGTGGCCGAACGGGCAGAATCTGTGCCCGCCGATTCGCATCGATCATGCACTCGTCTCGCCGTCGATCGAAGTCGAAAGCATACGCGAGGGACGTGGTCGCGGTTCGGACCACAAACCGCTGATCCTCGACGTGCGCCTTCGCCGCGCTGGGCATCGGTAACTGGTCGCAAACGCTACAGGTAGAGCGTTTGTCGCGCACGCTTCGTTGCGAAACCTAAAGCATTCTTCCCAAAGAGCTTACAGCGTGGGCGCAACATGCTGGTAGAATCGTCAGAATTCGCCCAACAGCTAAGCCTTCCGCCGATTTCCACACTTTTGCAATCCAATTTATTGAGCTATTCAGCAGGGTAGCTACAATGGCGGGTATGGGATGGGCCGAGCGCAATGCATGTTGCGCGCGGCTCGGTGTACCGAATTTTTGGCACCCCCAAATAGGACGCTAGTGATACGAACCGCAGGTGAACTCCCTTCGCATTGCCGTCCGCGCGCGGCGGGAAATCGACCTCGCCCGTGCTCTTTCTGAACGGAGAATGATTCGGCGATGGGGGCTCGTCGGTCTGGAACAACAGAGAAGACATGGCTCACGTAAACGTTGCCCCGTCGATCGAGTCACTGCTTAAGCTTCCTCCGGAAGACCCAGAGAGTTGGGTTCTGGGCTCGAACCCCAAAGTCAATCGCATTGCGCGCCACGTGGAGCGCGCTGCCGATGTCGAATGCACCGTGCTCGTGAGCGGTGAAACAGGCACCGGCAAAGAGCTTTGGGCCCGCCTGCTGCATCGTCTCGGCCCGCGCCGCGATAAGCCGTTCGTGCCAGTCAACTGCGCGGCCCTCACCGCGACCTTGGCCGAGAGCCAATTATTCGGCCACGAGAAAGGCGCGTTCACCGGCGCCGCCGGTCGCAGCCTGGGTGTATTCCGCGCGGCTGAAGGTGGCATCGTGTTTCTGGACGAAGTTGGCGAAATGCCGCTCGAGCTGCAGCCCAAGCTTTTGCGCGTGCTGCAACAGCATGAGGTGACGCCGGTCGGCTCGCCGATTCCCGTGCAAGTCGACGTGCAGGTGGTGGCTGCCACGAATCGCGATTTGGAACAGGAAGTCGTCGATGGCCGTTTCCGCGAAGACTTGTATTATCGGCTCAATATGGTCGAGTTCCACGTGCCGCCGCTGCGTCATCGCGTGGACGACATTCCGCACTTTGTCGAGTATTTTTCTCGAAAGTTCTCCGCTCGTTACGCGAGGCCGCTGTGGAAGCCCACCCACGACACACTGCGCCAGTTCTGCGAATATCGCTGGCCGGGCAATGTGCGCCAGCTGGCGAACATCATCGAGCAAGCCTACGTGCTGGATTGCGAGCCGCGGCTGCCCGATCGGCCCAGCAATAATCGGCTTGCCGAGGCGGCGCTGCCGATCATGGACCTGGCCCGCCTGCGCCGCATTGCGGTGCGTCAAGCGCTGCAAGCGACGCGCGGGCACAAGGGCCGCGCGGCCCGCCTCTTGGGCGTGCATCCTAACACGATGACGCGCTTGCTATCGCAACTCCGCCGCGAGGAGAATGCGCAGTCCGATTCGGATGCGTCGCCGTAAGTCGCCGCCGCTTGCTATTCGGCCCAAGTCGCCAAGGCGACTCGCTGGGGCGAGCCTCCACCTGACTGCTGTATTTCTTAACTTGTCATTTTCTGGCTCCGATTGGCGTGCGAATAAAAAAATGATGGGCCCATTGAGGGGCAGTTGAGCATGGCGCGCATGGTCGCTCCCCCTGATTTTCCCCAGGGAGGGAGAGTGAATCGGAGCGATGGGCAACGTTGCTCGGTTGCCGCCTCACCCG